>JBEIRS010000026.1:0-10493 GCA_040375795.1 Methylibium sp. | reverse complement strand
CAGGCCTGGCGACTTGATAGCGTCAAGGGTGTTCGTGCCGATGACCATCGGTACGCCAACTACATGGCAGGTGCTTACGGCGCCATCCCCCAGCTGTAAGGGACTGTGATGGCTCGCAAACAACCTCAGGTTCGTAAAACGCTGTTGATCGTTGGCGAAGGTGACTCGGAGGAGGCCTTCCTCAAGCACCTGCGATATCTTTATTGCTCTGGCGGTGCCGGCGCAGCTGTCACAGTGCGCAATGCACACGGCAAAGGCCCGGAGAACGTGATTAATCACGCGGAAAAGCTGGCCAGGATTTACAGCTATGATGCACATACCGCTTTGCTTGATACAGACATTCTATGGACTGAAAAACTGAAAAAGGATGCTCGAAAAGCCAAGATCGACATGGTCGGCTCGATACCTTGCTTTGAAGGTTTGTTATTATCAATTTTAGAAAAACATCCAGCTGACCAATGTGCAGACTGTAAAAAAGCGATTCAGCAGTTGATAGAGATTGACCTGACAAAACATGAGAGCTATGCCAGGCATTTCCCAAAGGCGGTACTGGATGCAGCCAGATCAAAGGTCGTCGAACTGGAGCGGCTGCTGAGGGCCTTTGAAGGGCGTTGAAATTTGAAATCGATCAGAGATATGCCATGACCATCGGCCCTCTCGCCCAATCCGTTTTTGCTCAATGCGCCGCAGGCTTTCATGGTCAGCACCAGCCCGTTTGAAGTGTGTAAGCAGATCAGTCAAAGATTTTTTAGATTGCTTATTTACAGAGCCGGGCAAGGAGTCAATTTTTCAACCTCTGAGAAGCCATGATTCAAGATGCTGCGTTCTCTGGGCAACCATGCGACAATCGGAACCCCCTTGGCTGATGAATGTCATGCTGATTGATGGCATGTTTTTCCTATCAAACCAGCCTCAAAGTGGAATTTCTTTTTATGTCTGCTTCTTCTTTCAATTCCATGCCAATCTCGGAGGTTTTACCGTCGCTGCAGCCTGACCCTGAGGCGCTCATTGCGATAGATCGTGTCACTTTTGGCTACCCTGAAGGCCGGGTGATTCTTCAGGATGTGTCTTTGAAGTTTCCGCGCGGTCAAGTCACAGCCATTTTGGGCGGCTCAGGCTGCGGAAAAACCACGTTATTGAGGCTTATTGGGGGCGTGTACGCCCCCCTCACGGGAAGCATCACATTTGATGGTCAATTGCTTGATGTTCGTGATCAAGCCGCACTCTTTCGTTTGCGGCGTCGGCTGGGCATGTTGTTTCAATTCGGCGCGCTTTTCACTGACTTGACTGTTTTTGATAACGTGGCCTTTCCTTTGCGAGAACATGCCAAATTGGCTGAATCAATGGTTCGCGATATCGTGCTCATGAAGCTCAATGCCGTGGGTCTGCGTGGGGCTGCACCATTGCGAATTTCTGAAATTTCGGGCGGCATGGCGCGCCGTGTGGCCCTGGCCCGAGCCATTGCACTTGACCCACAATGCCTGATGTACGATGAACCGTTTGCAGGGCTTGACCCCATTTCGATGGGGGTGACAGCCAATTTGATTCGCACACTGAATGACACAACCAGGGCGACCAGTTTGGTGGTTTCCCATGACGTGCAAGAATGCTTTGCCATTTGTGATTATGCTTACCTGATGTCTTCCCAGGGGCGCGTGGTGGCGCATGGTCAGCCGGCTGATCTCAAGGCGTCGGAAGACCCCGAGGTTCGGCAATTTATCCGTGGCGAAGCCGATGGGCCTGTGCGCTTTCACTACCCGGCCCAGCCTCTGGCCCAAGATTTGCGGATACCTCTATGACTGATCCTGTCCAATGGCTGGGGAGCAATGTTCTACGCCTCCTTGCGGTGCTTGGCCACCATGCCTTTTTTTTCTATGAGCTTCTCAGGCATGTTCCGGGGGCTTTGCGGCGCCCTTTTTTGGTGGTGATCCAGATTTACGCCTTGGGCAACCGCTCTTTGCTTATTATTGCCGCCTCAGGCATGGCCGTGGGCTTTGTGCTTGCGCTGCAAATGTATTACGCTCTGGTCACTTACGGGGCTGCAGAGTCACTTGGATTGATCGTGAACCTCTCTCTTGTCAGAGAATTGGGGCCTGTGGTGTCGACACTCTTATTTGCAGGTCGTGCCGGCACCTCGCTCACGGCTGAAATTGGCCTCATGAAAGCGGGTGAGCAGTTGGCTGCCATGGAAATGATGGCCATTGACCCCCGAAGCCGGGTGTTGGCTCCCCGGTTTGTGGCTGGCGTGATCGTCATGCCACTTTTGGCGGCTATTTTTTCTGCGGTGGGTATTCTTGGAGCCTATGTTGTGGCTGTTTTGCTGATTGGTGTCGATTCAGGAAATTTTTGGTCAATCATGCAGAGTCAGGTTGATGTTTGGCGTGATGTCGGCAATGGCATTTTCAAAAGTTTTATTTTTGGCCTGATCTGCACCTTTGTGGCCCTTTATCAAGGCTATGAATCCAAAGCCACGCCAGAGGGAGTGGCTCAGGCCACCACCCGAACTGTCGTGATTGCCTCCTTGGCTGTACTCGGGATGGATTTTGTGCTTACAGCACTCATGTTCAGTACCCCTTGATCCGTCTATTCAACTCCCAAAAAAGACATCAAAATGAGTAAAAAAAGTATTGAAATTTGGGTGGGTCTGTTTGTCTTGATTGGTTTTGCAGGCTTGGTATTTTTGGCTTTGAAATCTGCCAACCTGGGCAGCCTTCGGGCTAATTCCAACACCTACACGTTGTACGCCAAGTTTGACAATATCGGCGGCCTGAAAGTTCGTGCGCCTGTACGCAGTGCTGGCGTGACAGTAGGCCGGGTGGCCTCGATCAAACTGGACACGAGCAACGTTCCTTACCAGGGTGAAGTGCGCTTTGAAATCAACCGGGATATCCTCTTTCCTACCGACACATCAGCTCAAATTTTAACCAATGGCCTTTTGGGTGATCAGTATGTGGGCCTAGAAGCTGGCGGTGAGACTGAAAACATGAAGCCAGGTGCAAGTTTCAAAAATACCCAATCGGCGGTGGTGCTCGAAAAATTGATTGGGCAATTTTTATTCAGTAAATCAGCTGATGCAGGAGGCCGCAAGTGACCCCTGCCATGCGCTCAGCCCTTACTCCTGGATTGCTTGTATTGATTTTGTCGGGTGGGCTGAATGGCTGTGCTTCGGCACCAGAACAAAAAGCCAGGCCACACAGCCAAGCCGACCCTCTCGAGACCTGGAATCGAAAAGTTTTTACGTTCAATGAGGGGCTTGACAAGCTGGCACTCAAGCCAGCAGCACAAGCTTATGTTCATATTGTTCCCCGGCTTGTACGTCAGGGAGTGAACAATTTTTTTGGTAACTTCTCAGACATCTGGTCCTCGGTCAATAATTTTTTGCAGGCCAAGCCTGCACGTGGCGTCAGTGACCTCATGCGCGTTGGAACCAACACCGTGTTTGGTATTGGGGGTATTTTTGATGTAGCTACGCAAGCAGGCATGGAGCGCACCCGCGAAGATTTTGGCCAAACCTTGGGCACCTGGGGCTTTCCCGCTGGGCCTTATATCGTCTGGCCCATTTTAGGGCCCTCCAGCTTGCGAGACTCGTTTGGGTTGCCCCTGGACATGGCGGCTGGGCCGTCCATGGCTTTCAAGGATGATGGTTTGCGCCTGGGATTGGGCCTTTTGCAGGCGGTCAATGTGCGGGCGAATCTGCTTGGGGCGAGCAGCCTCCTGGATGATGTGGCACTCGATCGCTACACCTTTGTGCGGGATGCTTATTTGCAACGCCGCTATAGTTTGCTCCATGACGGAGCCCCCCCCAATCCACCTTCTGAATCTGAGGAAAGTGTCGAAGAGCCTCCCCAGTGAGGCCAGATCATTCCTCAGGCTTTATCAACCCTTTGCTTTCATGCTCGTGGCTTTACCAACAAGCATTTTGAGCACAGATTTTTAGCACCAATTGAAAGGGCCACAATGCTTGCTTCACCATGGGTTCGCGCGATTCCAAGTTTTCTTCAAAAATCCCTCGCTTTTTTTATTGTCGCTGCTTTGGCTTGCCGCTTGGCTTACGCCTCAGATTCTCTCCCTCCGGATGATTTGATTAAATCCATTTCTTCTCAGGTGATCGAAATGGCCAAAGCCGATTCATCAATTCAAAACGGGGATTTACAAAAAGTCATTGCCTTGGTCGACAGCAAAGTCATGCCCCATGTCAACTTCCAGCGCATGACAATAGCCACCGTCGGGGCCCGCCACTGGAAAAATGCCACAGAAGATCAGAAAAAACGGTTGCAAGAAGAGTACAAAATTCTTTTGTTGCGTACTTACGCTGGGGCTTTGTCGATGGTCAAAGACCAGAGTATTCAGGTTTCTCCGCTCAAATCATCCCCGACCGACACCGAGGTTCTTGTGCGCACCAAAGTGAAAGGTGCGCAAGAGCCTGTTCAACTGGATTACCGCCTGGAAAAAACTGAGCAAGGGTGGAAAATTTACGATGTGAATGTGGCTGGTTTTTGGTTGACCGATCAATTTCGGAGCAATTGGGCCCAGGAAATCAGCACCAATGGCCTCGATGGCTTGATATCCGCCCTGTCTAGGCGCAATAAGGCAGCTTCTGCCAAGGGCTGAGTATGTTGGTTTTACCTGCTTCCCTGACGCACCTTGATGCACAAGACACCCTCGGGATGCTGCTACAGGCATTGAATCGTCAGCCTGAAGGCGCCACAGTGTTGCTTGATGCCTCGCCACTACAGCACTTTGATTCGTCTGCCTTGGCTGTTTTTTTAGAATGTCAGCGTCAAGCCCGAGCCTCTGGGCGGCGCTGTCTTCTCAAGCAAGCTCCCAGTACCTTGTTGGCATTGGCCAAATTGTATGGGGTTGATTCACTCTTGCCCGTGGAACCTTCTTGAAATAAAGAAGACTCTGCAAAACCCATTGTGGTTGAGCGCACTTTTCCCCGGCCAGGGATGCCGGTGGGGTTTTGAGGTCTGTCATGGGTTCGGCACACCAAAATTTTCTTTTCTGACGCATTTAGGCGTGACCGCTGCTGTTGATCAATCCTCATACTTCCCTGGTTTTTAATAATCTCCCTCGGCCCTGTCTTTGCCGAGTCACCTCAATTTGGCTGAGAGAGGATGGTGCCCCAAAATCAACCCTGGTGATTTCAAGTGCTTGATCCACTCAAAGACTTTGAACGATTATTATTGGTAAACAGTTTTGATGTCGAACCATGGTGGGCGACCATCCCGCCTTGTATCCATCTTGATGGTTGGGACGACATTCCAGACCGAAGTGAAGCGCCGCTGTTTGATTACCTCGATCTTTGTGATGAAGCAGGTGTCAAGGGCACGTTTTTTTTTGTAGCCTGGATGGCCCGACGCCATCCGCAAGGTCTCGAAGAAGTGGTTCGTCGTGGTCATGAAGTGGGTTGCCATGCGATGTTTCATGAGGATATTGCAACCATGTCTGCCGATCAATTTCGATCATCCACTCGAGATGCAAAAGCGGCCATTGAAGACATCGCAGGCACTGAAGTATTGGCGTACAGAGCACCGGGCCTTTCTTTTCCACCGCACCGCTGTGCAGACCTCTTTTATGAGTTGGCCAATATGGGTTTTCGGATTGATTCGTCGGTGTCTACCGCCGTGCGATTGCATGGCGGTGGTTATAAACGATCTGAGTTTCAGTGGCCCGGGAGCATGATGAGCCGATTCGGCGTGGATATTTACGAAATTCCTATTCCTGGGGTCTCAGTGGCTGGTGTAGAGTGGCAAGTTTTTGGCGGGGGTTATCTCAGGCTGACGCCTGAACTGGTGGTTCAAAAATTGGCGCGCCGCGAGCGCTATCAAGTGCTTTACCTTCACCCCCATGACTTTGACCCAAATTTGCCTGATCTTCCCCATACTCATCATTTTGCCAATCTGGGGCGTCGCTTGAACATCGGCAATCTTCGGCGCAAAGTGAGTGCTTTATTTGCTTTGGCAGATGTACGAACTTGTGGCCAACTGTATACCCAGGACATGGAGTTTGCATCAAAACAGGCGTTATCAAACCCTTGATAAAAAATGAATGCCTCGATCTATGGGCAAGCTGACAACAAAAGCCCCAGCAATTGATGGTTTTTGAGGTTTTTAATCCATAGGCATTCAAGTCGATCTCATAATTGTGGTTCAACACAACCCAACGTGGTTCCTGGTGTCTAGTTTCATCAGTCTGTATCGGCACCGAAAGCGACCTCGCGCCCGAGGCATCAGGCTGCTCGAATGCAGCAAGACTTATGAAACTAGACACTGGCATGGTGTTGTCATTCCCTTTACTTTCAGGAGAAAACATGAAAACCGTAGGAGATAAACTCGAAGCGTTCAGCGTGGTGGGCGTGAAACCTGGCTTTAATCACCACGAAGAAAATGGTGAATCAGCGTTTGAGGTCATCAACGAAAAAAGCTTCCCGGGCAAATGGAAGGTGATTTATTTTTACCCCAAGGATTTCACCTTTGTTTGTCCTACCGAAATTGTGGGTTTTGATAAACTGAGCAAGCAATTTGCTGAGCGTGATGCCGTGTTGATGGGTGGCTCAAGCGACAATGAGTTTTGCAAACTGGGCTGGCGTCGGGATCACAAAGATCTTGACAAGCTTGGCCATTACAGCTTTGCAGATGTCACTGGTGCTTTGATGGATCAACTCGGGGTTCGTCATCGCAATGCAGGGGTGGCTTTGCGTGCCACGTTCATTGTGGACCCTGAAAATACCATTCAGCACGTCAGTGTCAATAACCTGAATGTGGGTCGTAGCCCCGAAGAAATTTTACGCATCCTTGACGGCCTGCAAACCGATGAACTCTGCCCCTGCAATCGCACGGTTGGTGGAAGCACCTTGTAATTTTGATGCCCTAAAAGGCCATAAATCCCGGTCATGCCGGGATTTTCACCATCTTATCAACCCATTTCAGGAGGTTTCTTTATGGAGTTTTTACAAACCATCAAAGATCAAATTCCAGACTATGCCAAAGATATTCGCCTCAATATCGACGCGGTGATTGCTCGCTCCAGCTTGGCCCCTGAAGACGCCATTGGTGTCGCTTTGGCTTCAGCGTTTGCAGCCAAAAGTAAAACCTTGGTTGATTTATTCCGTGTTCATTTGCCCCCCGAGACGGCCCAGGCCTGCCTCACGGCGGCCGCCTTAATGGGGATGAACAATGCCTGGTATCCTTACGTCGAAATGGCCGCTGATGAAGAACTCAAAACCTTAAAGCCTGAGCTTCGTATGAATGCTTATGCCACATCAGGCGGGATCGAGAAAAAAAGGTTCGAGGCTTTTGCCCTGGCTGCCTCGATTGTGGGAAGGTGCCATTTTTGTGTCAATTCGCATTACGCCTTGCTGAAAAAAGAAGGGCTGACCACCCAGCAACTGCGAGACATTGGCCGCATCGCCGCAGTGGTCAACGCCGCCTCACAAGTACTGGCAGCTGCCTGACAGTCTGCTGAAAAACTTCTTGGGGGCAAGCAGGCCATTTTGAGCGGTTTTTAAGTGCTTTCTCTCCTTATACCCCCTGCAGACGACTAGCGCTCAGGCGGCGGTACACACCGTGACCCCATGCTGGGCTGCCCGCGTTTCCAGCATGGGCTAGGGGTGTTGCGGTCTCGACGAGGAATGCCTTCGAGGTCCAGTTGGGCCACTATCGTGTCCAGGGCACGAACGCCTTGGGCATCCAGATGTAAGCGCAGCACCCAGCCTTGACGTTGTAGTGCGTTGTCGGATTGCTTCATGACAAAGTTACCCACACTATAGATGATGGGTTTGCCCTGGTAGATCTCCACATCCTGTGTGACATGGGGATGCCCCCCCACCACGGCATCTGCCCCTGCGTCCAACATCAGATGAGCCAGTTGGCGCTGGCGTGGGTTGGCCACGAGTTCGTCCTCCCAACCCCAGTGCATGAAGGGAATGACTAAATCAGCTCGATAGAGCTGGCGGGCGCGGCGAATATCGGCGATCACCTGCTGGTCCTCGCTCCAGGCAACGCCGGGGGCGTTGAAATCGGCTTCAAAGCGGCGGGGCATAAATTCGTTATATGACAGCAAGGCAATTCGTAAGCCCTGGCGTTCAAAGATGAGAGGGGTATGTGCCTCGCTCAAATTTCTCCCGCCACCGGTTTGGGCCAACCCGCCTTGCTGAAGCAAATCCAACATCTCGGCAAAGGCTTCGCGCCCAAAATCGCCTGAATGGTTGTTCGCGAGGGTGACCGCATCCAGGTGGCGGCGCAGCACAGGAGTAACGCGAGGGTGGGCCCGAAAAGTATAGATTTTGTCATGCGCAGTACCGGTGGTCGCAACCACACATTCCAAATTGGCCACACGGATATCGGCCTGTGCGAACACGCTGGCAAAGTCAAACAAGGGGTCTTTTCCCTGGGCAATCCATTCACCAGCTGTTTCATTCAGAACCATGTCGCCTGCAAACACCAGAGTGATCGACGGCGGGATGGTGGCGGCAGAGGTTGTCTTCGGCTCGGCTTCACTGGCCAAAGCCGTCAGGCTTACCAGCAGGCCGCTCAAGCAGACCAATACAAAACGCTGAATCATGGCTTCACCCCTTGCAACGTGCAGTGATAAATCAGCTCACGCTCCATGGGCCCAGCGTAGAGATGTTGGTAGCCAGTAAGATTATAGGCATGCCCTGCTACCATCGAAGGGTGATACGGAGGCAGATACAATCCTTGGTGAATCATCACCGGCTGAAGGGGTGTATCCAAGTAGGCATAGAGCGTGATAGATTCAACTTGTTGGGCCTTCCCCACCATCACGGCTTTGAACTTGAAGCGCCCGCCGATGTCTACGGATGGAACCGGGTAGGGATTGCTGACGGGCCGCGCCTCCACCACCTGGGTGCTACCTGCATATGTTACGGGGCACTGTAATAGTGCGGTGGGTGAGTCTGAGGCGCCCTGTGACGAGAAGGCTGATCCCAAGCAGCAAAAGACGCCTGTCAGCCTTATTGCCTTCAGGGGGTATTTGAAGTAAATCAGCGTTTTCATGAATCAAGATTTTTTGTGTCAGTCTGCACTGAGTAGTGGAAGCGATACCAAAGTCATATTCTTAGCGTAACGCGCCACAATGCTCGGGCATTACTTGAGATGCAGAGAAATTGATTTGATCAAACAGGACAATGATACCCTGCGTTGATCTTAGTTCAAGCCTGGCTTTTTTCTTGGGCCCGCTCGGCGTATTTATTAAATCGCCATGATGAACTCTGAACTGTGATGCGATGCCAGGTGGCGCGCTTTTCGGCCGGGCTCATCATCGTCCACTGTTGTACCTCGCTCTCGGTGCGGCCACAGCCCTTGCACAGACTGTCTCCCTGGCTGGTGGAGCAAATGGCAATGCAGGGAGTGTCAGGGGTGCTGTCATACCAGGCCAGCCAGGCTGACATTGCTGGTGTGCTGAACAGGCTTTCTTCCCAAAGATGTTGATGTTGATAAACCATCAGACCATAGATTGTGGCCAATGCCTGTACTTCGGGGCAGGCAGAGATACCATCTTTGGAGGGGCTTCGAGCCCGCCACCAATTGATCGCAGATTCAAGGTCGGTGATGTGAATATGGGCCATGGCATTTCGCGTGTTTAGACAAACTGTGATCCATCAAAATGGGGCCTGCGTTTTACTTGGCCCGTGCCCCGGAAAATTGATGGATCCGTGATCAATGCAGTCATGGTCACGTCTCAGTACGTCAAACCCATGGCTTCACGTACTTCACGCATGGTTTCTCGGGCGATGCTTCTGGCCTTTTCGGTCCCCACTTCCATCAGCCAGTGAATTTTTTTTGGATTGTTCAAATAAAACTCTGCCCGCTCACGCCAAGCTGCTTGTTGGTGCTGAATCGATTCAATCACGGGTTGCTTGCACTCTAGGCACCCGATGCGGGCGGTCGTACACCCCTCTTGAACCCAGTGTTGGGTGTCGATTGTGCTGTACACCTGATGAAATTGCCATACTGGGCAGTGTTGGGGGTTTCCGGGGTCTGTGCGTCGTACGCGCTGGGGGTCTGTGGGCATGCGCTTGATTTTTTTTTCGACCTCGACCGGGTCTTCGCGCATGGCAATGGTGTTGCCATAGCTTTTGCTCATTTTATCGCCATCAAGACCCGGCAGTTTACTCACTTCAGTCAGTAGCGCCTGTGGCTCTTGAAGAATGGTGCGGCCAGTTCCGCGCAAGTATCCAATGAGCCGATCACGATCCGCTGGACTCAAAGAAGCATTCCCGGCAATCCATGCCTCGGCCTGCTCCAGAAGGGCAAGATCGCCAGTTTCTTGAAATGTTTTACGTGCCAATTCAAAGGCTTTGGCATCTTCTTTGGCCCATTTTTCTTCCTGATAAGAAAGAGAAACTATCGTTAGGAACAGCCTATCGAGACCAACTGAGGTTTCTACAACAAAAGGAGTGTAATTGCCGTAGGGCTTACCTTCTGCATTCAGGTCGTTGTCGAAGTATTGAATTTTTTTCTTGCTG
The DNA here is from genome assembly GCA_040375795.1 of Methylibium sp. GTDB lineage: Bacteria > Pseudomonadota > Gammaproteobacteria > Burkholderiales > Burkholderiaceae_C > CANHBY01. The sequence continues at coordinate 4 of JBEIRS010000026.1, read as the reverse complement.
TATT
>JBEIRS010000314.1:0-1802 GCA_040375795.1 Methylibium sp. | reverse complement strand
ATTCTGAGAGTGCATTGAAATGAGCATTTGCCAGCTTGGCCGCAAATTCAGGGTCTTCGTCATCCACGTCGATGGCAATCACGCCACTTTTTTTGTCAGAGGAGACTTGTACGATCTTCCCAAAAAACCGTTTCAAGTGAATGAATTTTTCAAGGTGATAGCGGGATTGAAGTTGAAACTGATCATTGAGTGTTCGGAGAACGCTGTCGCTTTTTAAAAGGGCCACATAAAGCTCATCAGGGGTTTTCCCCCCGAGGCCTCCAGCCACCCCGCCGAGCTGTCCAAGCGCGGCCAAAGCCGCTGCCGAAGATGATTGCTGCTGCGCTCCTGGAGGCAAAAGCGTCATGCGTGCGGTAAAGCGTGGAGCTTGCAGCAAGGCGATGGCCAACGCCAGTAAACCCACCATCATCGTCGTGATGATGATCAGCTGCTTGCCTTGACCCAGCCAAGTGAGAAGATCAATCAAGCTGACTTCTTCGGTGTCTTGGACTGTTGCCGATTCAGGTGGGCTCAAAGTAGACATGATGTGATGGCGCTGAAAAGGTCATTTTTTAAAGGTTTTGATCGCTGCGGCACCCAAGCCAAACTGATAAAAAATTTGCGACCAATCTTTCAAGTTGCGCACCAAAGCACGCCCCCAAGTTTCATAGTCAAGTTGATTGGGGACAACGATGGAGTCTCCTGGATGCAGACGCTGATTTTGAATACCGCCTATCCCTAAAAAACTTGCGTGGTCTATGGCATGTTTGATGGTGCCGTCCGCTCGCATGATAAACATTTGCTGGGTGTCCGAACCTTCTTCCAGGCCGGCCAATTGTAGATAATCACGCACGGTTTGATGGGATTTCCAGAGGTAGGCATTCAAATTTGAAACCGCCCCTCCGACCGTCACAAACCCAGGCCTCGAAGGAACATGAACTCGATCACCGTTTTCAAGGGGCAGATCGGGTAAATCATCCAGGTTTTCTGCCCCTGGGGGCAGTTCCAGGGCAATTCGACCATTGGGCTCAATTTTAGAGAGCCTGGTCAGTTGAAGCTTGCGAGACATGTCGGCCGCAGTCAAAGTGGCACCCCCGGAAGCGTCACTGAGGCGGGTTGCTTCCTTTGCTGATTGGGTGGTGCCCATAGCCTCTATGCGAGCAATAGCGTTTTGAATATTCTCTTTTTGCCTGAGACGAGTGTCTTCGCGTGAAAATTCCAGCCCATAGACATAGGCTTGGGGGGTAAGACCACCGGCTCGGTGAAGTAAAGACTTTAAAGTTTCGCCCGCGGAGAGTTGATAAACGCCCGGAGAAACCACCTCTCCTTCAAGAGACACAAGGCGGGTTTGACGAGCCAGAGGGCCTTTGATATCCCGCCGACTATAAACGGTGACGACATCACCTGGTTGAAGTAAAAGATTTTGAGAATCATCTTTTTGCAAAAGAGCCCGCCCCAGGTGAAACGTCAGCACCTGGGGCGACAGGTCTTCAGTGCTGAGGCGCTCGATGGTGGCGTAGTCCCAGTTGATTTCATCGAGAAGTGGGATGGGCTTGCCAATTTTAGAAGGTTCGATAATCAAAGCGTTTGTTTTTCGATAAAAATCAAACGAGATCAAGGCTTCTTTGTCTGGAATCAGGTCCAGTATCCGCATCCCCGGCCGGTAAGGGTGCCGAAGTGGCTCGGCCACATAGCCTTTGAGTGTGACTGCATTAGAAAAAGCGGGTGAAATCGGCTGGATGGCCAGAACGTCACCGTCTCGCAACAGCTTGGCCAGGCCTTGATTGTCAAGCTTGACCGTCTCGACCAAGCGGGATGAGGCT
>JBEIRS010000226.1:0-2950 GCA_040375795.1 Methylibium sp. | reverse complement strand
TGCTGTGAACACAAGCCCATCCAGCCCACCCAAGGTGCTGGCTAGGCGAGCCACTTCTCCAGCCACCCGCAAGGCAAATAATTCAAGAGCCTCACGAGCTTCTGGTTTGGTGCTTGCCAACAATTCACGACTGTCTGAACTCAGGCCCGACACCCCCAAAAGCCCTGACTTTTCATAAAGAATCTGGCTGACCTCAGGCAATGACATACCTTGGGCTCCAAACCAATGCAGCAACACCCCAGGGTCGATGGTTCCACAACGGGTGCCCATAGGAACACCATCCAGGGTTGAAAAACCCATGCTGCTGTCCCGACTCAGACCACCTTGAATGGCACATAAACTGGCCCCACTGCCCAAATGCGCAACCACCACCTTGGCTGATGCGAGGGCAGGATATTTTTGCGCCAACTGATTTACAATAAAACGGTAAGAAAGCCCATGAAAACCATAACGCTTGATCCCCGCGTCATAAAAATGACGTGGAATGGCAAACCGACGAACCAGCGGGGCCTGACTGGCATGAAACGCGGTATCAAAACAAGCGATTTGACGTAGACTCGGCCTCCACTGTCGAAGGGCATGAATGATTTGCAAACTCCTGGCTTGATGCAAAGGCGCAAAAGGAAGCCATTGAGCCATCACTGCCAGCGAAGAATCATCCACGACAGCAGGCCCGATAAAGTGATCACCGCCATGCACCACCCGATGTGCAAACCCAAGGAGCTTGGAGGTTCTCATCCGATCCCCAAGATGCTGCATCATCTCAGACACCACTGATCGCCACTCATCCCTGTCAGGGTTTGAAATTGGCAAAAAAGCGTCCCCCACCGGCCCGCTTAAACTCAAACACAGGGGCTTTTGATGCATATTGAGAAGACCACTCCCTATACGCTCAGGCCGGCCATGATGAAGCGTGAAAAGCCCCAGTTTCAAGCTTGAAGAGCCCCGATTGAATGTGATCAAATGCACATCAGGGCGGGGTATTGTGGATGCAAAATTCATCGTGCTTGCTCCGCTCAAGGTATCTTTTGCGCCATCAGTTTGGCCAAAGCCGCAGAAGCCAACCTCACTCGCACTGAATCAGAACGGCTGGTTAAAATGATCGGTATTCGGGCGCCCAGCACCACGCCAGCGGCATCGGCATCGGCCAAATACGTCAATTGTTTGGCCAAAAGATTGCCCGCATCCAAGTCTGGTGCCAGCAAAATATCGGCTTGCCCCGCCACCGTTGAAATCAAACCCTTGAGCTCTGCCGCTGATGCACTGATGGCAGTGTCAAACGCCATTGGGCCATCGACCAGGGCTCCTGTCAGTTGCCCCCGAGCGGCCATGACGGTGAGCGCAGCCGCATCCAGGGTGCTTGGCATTCTAAAATTGACTGTTTCAACCGCAGCCAACACAGCAACCCGCGGCTCAGAGATCCCCAAAACATGAAGGAAATCAACGGCGTTTTGAACAATATCGCGTTTTTCTTCAAGGGTTGGCGCCATATTGACAGCGGCATCGGTCACAAACAAAAGTTTGTGGTAGCTTGGCACATCCATGGCATAAAGATGGCTGATGCGACGGGCTGTTCGTAGCCCTGGGGTTGACAGTACCGCCGACAGCAATTCATCTGTGTGCAAACTCCCTTTCATCAGGGCCGCCACCTGTCCACCAGCTCCCCACTGGGCGGCCAAAGCGGCGGCGGCGTGACTGTGCTCGACCGCCGCTATGTCAATTCCAGAAAGATCTTCCTTGGCAGCTTGCGCTGCAGCCTGAATTTTGGCTCGCGGGCCAATGAGGATGGGGTCTAGCAGACCTTCTCGACGGGCTTCCAGAGCGGCGCTAAGGGCCTCTGGGGAACAGGGGTGAACAATCGCAGTTCTCAAAAGAGGCATTTCACGGGCTTTTTGAACCAAAGGATCATAGCGATCATGCCGGTGAATGGAAACTTCTGGACGCGGCTTGGCCTGCCATGCGATCAGTTTTGCAGGTGCAATGACCGTGGCGGTTCCTGCCAAAACAATCTCACCACGCTGATTACTACACTGTGTATCGAGAAAAACGATTCGTTGATCAGCTCGCTTTTCTTTAACCGTCACCGAGGCTGTGATGGTGTCTCCTGGCACCACTGGGCGCCGGAATTGCAACTCCTGGCCCAAATAAATGGTGCCTGGCCCTGGCAATTGAGTGCCCAACACCGCCGAGATTAACGCCCCAGTCCACATGCCATGCACCACCACATGCCCAAAAAAGTCGCTTGAGGCAAAGCCAGCATCGACATGGGCGGGGTTAAAATCTCCAGAAACAGCGGCAAAAAGATCAATATCACCTTGACCAGCCACACGCACGAGGCTTGCAGTTTCACCAATCGTCAATTGGTCAAAGGGGCGATTGTAAAGAGGAGGGTTTTCCATTGGGCATCCTTCATCACGAGACACCATGTCTTTGAGCAGGTTCAATTGTGATTTGACCAAGCCCGATGGCGCTTGAGGCAGCGCAAAGACAAGGGTTCATCCCCCCGCATAATCAGGGGCCTTGCCGACGCCCAGAAGGAGGGCCTACCATGCCCAGCAGCCATCATGCGGTACTCTGGATTGAGCACCAAACAGCGCATATTGTGCAGTTTGATGCCGAGCACGTTCAGGTGGATACCGTGCGCACACATCACCATCATGGCAAGCATCCAGGCCATGAAGAACATGGCCAGACGGAGTTTTTCAATGAAATCTGCCACAGCCTAGAAGGCATTGCTGAAATTCTGGTGGTTGGGCCACACACTGAAATTTCAGACTTTAAAAGCTTCACTGAAAAACACTATCCGACAATCACCGACCAGATTGTGGCCTATGAGCCTCGCAATCAAGGTTCAGAGGCCCAATTGGTGAGCATGGCCAGGGATTTTTTTGCCCAATACGACCGCATCATCAAAGCCTAACCCCCGCCCCGTCATGCTGCGCGCAGTTGC
>JBEIRS010000179.1:0-3620 GCA_040375795.1 Methylibium sp. | reverse complement strand
CAAACAAAATCAACTCCTTGCCCAAAAAATAGCCCCCAAAAAAACTGTTGACCAAGACCTGAGTCTTTTAAGAAATCCAAAAACATACAATCAAGTTCAAAAAAACTTTTTCCAAGGTAAACTTTTTATAGGCGAAAATCTATCGCATATTAATTTCACCGGATTTAATCTGACCGGAACAAATTTTAGCTACGCGAATCTGACCGGAACGAATCTGAGCGGCGCAAATCTGAGCGGCGCAAATCTGACCGGAGTGATTCTGGACGGAGCAACTCTGAGTGGAGCAAACCTGAGCGGAGCAAATCTGTCCAATATGCATCTGAAGGACACAACTGATCTGAGCAGAGCAAATCTGAGTGGAGCAAATCTGAGCGGAGCAAATCTGAGCGAATCGAATCTGAGGAATGTCAACCTGAGCAAAGCAACTCTGATCGACGTAGTTTTGATCGACGTCAATCTGAGCGGAGCGAATCTGAGCGGAGCGAATCTGACCAACGCGAGTCTGGGCGACTCAAATTTAAAGAATGTCAACCTGAGCAAAGCGAATCTGAGCGGAGCGAGTCTGAGCGGAGCGAGTCTGACCAGAGCGAATCTGACCGGAGCGAATCTGACCAGAGCGAAGCTGATGGAATCGAATCTGAATGAAGCGAATTTATCCGGAGCGAAGCTGATCGGAGCGAATCTGACCGATGCGGAGCTGATCGGAGCGAATCTGACCAACGCGAATCTGACCAACGCGAATCTGATGTATGCGGATCTGACCAACGCGAATCTGACCAAGGCGACTCTGACCAATGCGGATCTGACCACCGCGAATCTGACCAAGGCGGATCTGACCAATGCGGATCTGACCAAGGCGGATCTGACCAATGCGGATCTGACCAAGGCAGTTCTGGAAAACGTCGATCTAAGGGATGGAAACGTGCGAGGAGCAGATTTCACAGGCGCAGAACTTAAGGGTGGGATGTTTCAGGGCACAACATATGACGACAAAACAAAATTTGGGTTTTGGGGGGGATGGCACTTCAAAAATCGTGATTCTGGCAGCGTCTATATAGAAACAATAAAAACAAAAACCAAATGAACCTTGGGTCGCATGCGCCATCGCACAGCCCAACATCCCCCTGGGTGCGGTGGCACCATGTCACATGATGGAAGTAATTTTGAATTGATGGGTGCATCCATCGGCATGAAATGATCATGCACCCTGTAAAATAAAAAGCTCAATCAAGGCCGACACTTCAATTAAAACTTCTCCATCATGAAAGAGATTGCATGGCCCCATCATCCCCTTTTGGCGCTTTTGCCCCTGGTTTTGAATTTTTGCAAGGTTGGGCTCATCAAGCAAGTGCAGCCCTGCCAGGCATCGGCCAGTGGGTCGTGCCCACACTGGACCCACAAGAGCTTGACAAACGAATCAATGAGTTGCGAACAGTGCAGTTTTGGCTTGAGCAAAATGTGCGCATGATCGCTGGCACCATTCAAGCCCTGGAGGTTCAAAAAATGACCCTCTCGACGCTCAAAACCATGAATGTTCACATGGAAGACTTGCGATCTTCGCTGCAAATCAAGCCCACAGCCACTGGCCCGCAAGCCTCCCCCGCCCCCTCCGAAGCCAAGCCTGTTCATGACAACCCTGCGGGTGTTGACCCCATGCAATGGTGGAACTCCCTCACACAGCAGTTCACTCAATTGGCCACAGAAGCCATGCAAAAAAGTGCTGAAGATGTCAGCAAGCACATGAGTGCAGGATTGCAGGCCAGCACGGCAACGCCCCCCTCACCGACAGCAGGCCCTGAAACGGATGCCGAGGCTACCAAGCCATCAGAAAAGCTTCCGCGCAAAATGGCCTCAGCATCCAAAGCCGCCCCCAAATCCTCTTCCAAGGCCCAACGTTGACCTTGTCATGACATCATTGAATTTTCTTCGATCCATGCCACATTGACTGAGACCGCCGCGCTGTGGCACGCTCATGCTGTCCATATGTTCTTGATGCAGGTGCCTGCCAAGCCCCCTTCAACGTTTCGGCTTTGATTTCATTCCCGCCCCCAAGATGAATTCTGAACTCTTTGAACTTGTCAAAAAAGCGGATCAACTTTTGTCTCGACTTGACAATTGGCTCAGCCCGACCATCCAGGCACCAGACTGGTCAGCTTCAGTGGCTTTTCGCTATCGTCGGTTTGGCCACCGTCGTGCTTTTTGGCCCGTGCGTCACCTGGCTTCAGTTCACCTTTCAGCGTTCATCGAAATTGAATCTCAAAAAAAACGGCTGGTGGCCAATACGGCCCATTTTGTGTCAGGAAAACCCGCCAATCATGCCCTCTTGACCGGTGCGCGTGGCACAGGGAAAAGTTCGTTGATCAAGGCTTGTCTTCATGAATTTTCGGCCCAGGGTTTGCGCTTGATTGAACTTGATAAAACTGATTTGATTGATTTGCCTGACATCGTGGAGCAGGTGGCTGAACGCCCTGAGCGCTTCATCATCTACTGCGACGACTTGAGCTATGAAAATGGTGAATTGGGCTACAAAGAATTAAAATCGGTACTGGATGGTTCAGTGTCTCAAGCCTCTGACAACATCTTGATTTATGCCACCAGCAACCGGCGTCATCTTTTGCCGGAGCGCCTGCACGACAATCTCAGCTACCACACCACTGACGAAGGAGACATTCATCCAGGTGAAGTTATTGAAGAAAAAATGTCACTGAGCGAACGCTTTGGTTTATGGATCAGTTTTTACCCGTTCAGCCAAGATGAATATCTTTCAGTGGTCAGGCAGTGGCTTCGATATTTCCATCCAGGTTCTGAAGACATTGATCCCTCTCTTGTTCATCAAGAAGCCTTGGTTTGGGCTTTGGAGCGTGGTTCACGATCAGGTCGGGTGGCTTTTCAGTTTGCCAAAGACTTCACCGCCAGGCAAGCCTCATGACCCCATCGCGCCAACCCATCGAAGTCGCCGTTGGGGTCTTGATTGATCCCGATGGCCGCTTTTTAATGACCTCTCGGCCTGCAGGCAAACTCTATGCCGGTTATTGGGAATTTCCCGGGGGAAAGCTTGAACCACTTGAATCGGTTCATCAGGCATTGAAGCGCGAATTGCAAGAAGAATTGGGCATTCAAATTGGCTCAATTTATCCTTGGCGATCGGAGCAAATCGATGACCCTCATGCCCTTGTTCTTCTACATTTTTGCAAAGTATTTGACTGGAAGGGAACCCCGCAGATGCTTGAGCACCAAAAAATGAGCTGGCAAACTCTGCCGGTTTCGCTTGCCCCAGTGTTGCCAGGGGCTTTGCCAGCACTTGAGTGGCTCTCCCAAGAGAGCCCCCTGAGTCTGCCTCCTTTTTTACCACGTGAACCATGAATTGGCTTGATCAAATCCAGTGGGACGCCAACGGGCTGGTTCCCGTCATTGCCCAAGAATGGGGCAGCAACGATGTGCTGATGTTCGCATTTATGAATCGTCAGGCCCTGGCACTGACGGCCGAGCGCGGTGAGGCCGTTTACTTTAGCCGCTCACGTCAGCGTTTATGGCACAAAGGTGAAGAATCTGGCCACATCCAGAAAGTTCATGAAATCCGCCTTGATTGCGACGCTGACGTGATCTTGCTCAAAGTTACT
>JBEIRS010000056.1:0-7073 GCA_040375795.1 Methylibium sp. | reverse complement strand
CTATGGTGGCTGTAGCTCAGTTGGTAGAGTCCAGGATTGTGATTCCTGTCGTCGTGGGTTCGAGCCCCATCAGCCACCCCAAAAAACATTTTGGACTAGTCTCTCGTTTCATAAGTCTGCGCCAGCACCGAAAGCAGACCCGCGCGCAAGGCCCCAATCCGCACCCGGCGGTACCAAGCTCCTCGAATGTAGCAAGATTTATGACACTAGACACTAGACACTAGACACTAGACACTAGACACTAGACACTAGACACTAGACACTAGACACTAGACCACTGTTCGGCTGGCCAAATTCAATCGCTTATCCATGAGTTCACGCTGGAAACCTCATGTTACTGTGGCAGCGATCATTGCACGGCCCTTTCCTTTTAGCCTGAAAAATTTGCCCCAAACTCAATTTTTATTGGTTGAAGAATCCACTTCAGACGGCTTAAGGCTCAATAACCCTGCGGGCCATCTGGAGCGTGGTGAGTCTCTAAGAGACGCGGTTGTGCGCGAAGTACTTGAGGAAACCCGGCGATCTTTTTTGCCAGAGTTTATGGTGGGGGTTTATATGTCGCGCGTGATTCGTTCAGATAACCAGGAAGACATCACTTATGTTCGCTTTGCCTTCGGTGGCGCCATCGACGATGAAAACCCGGCCTTGTTCCTTGATTCAAGCATTGTCCGCAATGTCTGGATGAATTTTCAAGAGATTGAGGCCAGCAAGGAGCGTCACCGAAGCCCCGCGGTACTCCAGGGGATCCGAGATTTTATCGCTGGGCAAAAGCTGCCTTTGTCTGCTCTGTGCATTGATTCTACAGTGGCGCATCCCAAGATAAGGAAGGCATGATGGGCAAGTTGCAGCATATCGTGGTGGGTCTGAGTGGTGGCGTAGATTCTGCAGTAAGCGCCTACCTGCTCAAAAAGGCAGGGCATGACGTGGTGGGTATTTTCATGAAAAATTGGGAAGACGATGATCATTCAGGATACTGCTCATCCAACCTGGATTTTGTAGATGCAGCGGCCGTGGCCGATGTGATCGGGATTGAAATCCAGCATGTGAATTTCGCCGCAGATTATCGAGATCGCGTTTTCTCAGAATTTTTACGCGAGTATGACGCCGGTCGAACGCCCAATCCTGATGTTCTTTGCAATGCCGAAATTAAATTCAAAGCCTTTTTGGATCACGCCATGCAAGTCGGGGCGGAAGGGATTGCCACAGGGCACTATGCCCGTGTTCGTCATCAACATGGTCAATTTCAATTACTCAAAGGCCTTGACCCTCTCAAAGATCAGAGTTATTTCCTGCATCGTTTGACACAATCTCAGTTGTCCAAAGTGTATTTTCCAGTCGGGCACTTGGCCAAGTCAGAAGTTCGGCGCCTGGCGGAAGAAATCAAGTTACCCAACGCCCAAAAAAAAGACAGTACGGGCATTTGTTTTATTGGTGAACGCCCATTTCGGACTTTTCTGAATCGTTATCTTGTCAATAAGCCTGGGCCTGTGCGTGACGATCATGGGCGCCTTATTGGCGAGCATCTGGGGCTGAGTTTTTATACGCTCGGGCAACGAAAAGGCCTGGGTATTGGTGGGATCAAAGAAGACCCAAGCCACCCGGGAAGTGGCAAGCAGGCACCCTGGTTTGTGGCACACAAAGACATGCTGGCCAATGTGCTTTATGTGGTTCAGGGCCACGAGCACTCTTGGCTGCATTCTCAGGCCTTGAAAGCAGTGGATGCACATTGGGTGGCGGGGCATGGCCCCACAGAGGGGCGTTTGCATGCCAAAACCCGCTATCGTCAATCTGATGCCCCTTGCCATTTGCAATGGGCTACGCTTAAATCAAATCAAGAATTTACTCTTTCCTTTGAGCAGCACCAGTGGGCCGTGACTCCAGGCCAGTATGCCGTGCTGTATGACGGGGAGGTGTGTTTGGGCGGCGGGGTGATTGATCATCGCATCCCTGAGCCATGCAGGGCCGCATAATTTCCTGAATTGTCATGGCTTGGAGGGCGCATGCCTGTCATTGTTTCTCAAATCAACCCCCGAACTGAGGAATTCAAGGCCCATGCTGACATCATGACGGCCTTGGTCGATCACCTGAAAAAGCGCCTCATGCAGGCCTCACTTGGGGGGACTGAATCAGCGCGGGCCAAGCATATTGCCAGGGGCAAATTGCTGCCTCGCGAGCGCGTGGAGCGGCTGCTGGATCCCGGGTCTCCCTTTCTGGAAATTGCACCACTGGCAGCTACGGGGGTCTACCTGGAAAAAGACGGCACGGACGCAGCCCCAGGTGCAGGGGTGGTGGCTGGCATTGGCAGAGTGGCCGGAATAGAATGCATGATCGTTTGCAATGATGCCACAGTGAAGGGCGGCACATACTACCCCTTGACAGTCAAGAAGCATTTGAGGGCACAAGAAATTGCCCAACAAAATCGCTTGCCCTGCGTGTATCTGGTCGACAGTGGCGGAGCCCATCTGCCGCACCAAGATGAGGTCTTCCCTGACCGGGAGCACTTCGGGCGCATTTTTTTTAACCAAGCCCGCATGAGTGCAGAGGGTATCGCCCAAATTGCTGTGGTGATGGGTTCTTGTACCGCTGGGGGCACCTATGTCCCGGCCATGAGTGACGAAACGATCATTGTGCAAGAACAAGGCACCATTTTTCTTGGCGGCCCCCCTTTGGTCAAAGCGGCCACAGGCGAAGTGGTCAGTGCCGAAGATCTGGGCGGGGGTGATGTTCATACCCGGCTCAGCGGTGTGGCGGATCATCTGGCTCGAAATGATGAACATGCCCTGGCCTTGGCTCGAAATGCCGTGGCCCGGCTGAATCGAACCAAGTCATCGGGTTTGGTACTGCGCCCACCCCGCCCACCGCTCTATAAGCCCGAGGAGCTTTATGGCCTGATTCCGTCTGACACCCGAAAGCCATTTGATGTCAGAGAGGTCATTGCCCGGGTCTTTGACGGGAGCGAGTTTGATGAATTCAAGGCACGTTATGGCACCACCCTGGTCACGGGATGGGCCCATCTGGAGGGGATCCCTGTGGGTGTGCTGGCCAACAACGGCATTCTTTTTGCAGAAAGTGCCGATAAAGCTGCCCATTTTATTGAGCTATGCTGTCAGCGTCGAATTCCTCTAGTCTTTCTTCAAAATATCACGGGGTTCATGGTTGGGCGCAAGGCCGAGACCGAAGGCATTTCACGCGCGGGCGCCAAAATGGTCACCGCGGTGGCTTGCGCTGACGTTCCCAAACTCACCGTGGTCATTGGCGGGTCATTTGGGGCCGGCAACTATGGCATGTGTGGCCGGGCCTATAGCCCGCGTTTCATGTGGATGTGGCCCAATGCGCGAATTTCGGTGATGGGAGGAGAACAAGCTGCTGATGTGTTGGCCTCCGTGAAACGTGAGGGCATAGAAGCCCAAGGGGGTCTCTGGAGCCCTGAACAAGAAGAGCAGTTCAAAATTCCCATTCGTCAGCAGTATGAATCTCAGGGGCATCCTTACTATGCCACAGCCCGCTTGTGGGATGACGGCATTATTGACCCCCTAGACACCCGACGGGTGTTGGCCTTGGGCCTGAGTGCCACCCTGAATGCGCCCATTGAAGAAACACGTTTTGGTATTTTTCGTATGTAAACCTTGTGCCAAGGGGCCAGGCCCCTTGCAATAAGCCCGTTCAATACATCACCAAGGGTTGTCATGCCTGAACATCTTTCCATCGAGCGGCCCTCCGTCCATCTCACTCGGGTGACCTTGCAACGCCCCCAAGTTCGCAATGCTTTCAACCCGGCGTTGGTGGCTGAACTGACCGATACTTTTTTGAAGATAAGCAACGACCCTGAGCTTCGCGTGGTCATCATGGCGGCGGAGGGGCCGGCTTTTTGTGCAGGTGCCGATTTAAACTGGATGCAGGACATGGCGCACTTTACCTGGGAACAAAACCAGGCTGACGCTGTGGCTCTGGCGCACATGCTGCACACGCTCTATACCTGTCCAGTGCCTCTGGTCGGGCGTATTCAGGGCGACTGTTACGGCGGCGGCGTCGGGCTGGCTGCCATTTGTGATGTGGTTGTGGCTGCTGAGGGTGTTCAATTTTGCCTGAGTGAAGCCAAGCTGGGTTTGGTGCCGGCCACCATCAGTCCCTACGTGATTCTTGCCATGGGCCTCCCTGCGGCTCGGCGCTATTTTGTGACGGCAGAGCGCTTTAGCGCAGCTCAGGCTCAGGCCATGGGTTGGGTGGCTGAAGTTTGTACCGCAGAAAACCTCGATGTCTGCGTGAATAAAATCGTCGAAGCCATTTTGGCCAATGGCCCGCAAGCCACTCGGGCTGGCAAGCGCTTGCTGCAAACTGTCATAGGCCGCCCCCTGGACGAGACGCTGATTGCCGACACCGCTGCCCTGATCGCAGACATCCGCTCTAGCCCTGAAGGGCGAGAGGGTATTCAAAGTTTTTTACAAAAACGCCCGCCGAATTGGGTTTAGAGCCCAATCAAACCGTCAGGCCAGCAAGGGGCTCTTGGGCTAGTCGCGCAGATTGGCAACGCCGCGCCCGGAGCCCCAGGCCGCTCGAATACAGCAAGACTTATGAAGCCAGACAGTAAGCACACGGGCCCAGCCGCCATCAAATCCAGGCTGCAGCGCGAATCGCCCTCAGCACAGTATCCGCCAGAATCTGATGACCATAGGGTGTGGGATGAAAGTTATCAGAAAATAGCCAGGTCTTCCACCACCCAGGAGTGCGACCTGCTGTGGCGTTGAGAGCTGCATCGGTGCAAGTCGCCAATGTGTAAGAAGGCAGCCCGCTACTGTCGAGACCAGTCACCGGACAAGCGGCATCAAGGGCATTACTCAGAGCGAAGGTGCCCGGAGATGTCACCTGCTGTGTGAGTATGCTATTGAGATCAATGATAAGGATGCGTGGATCATTGGCAGCCAGCACCGCCAATCGCTCATTGAAGCCCTTGATCCAGCTCTCGATGTGGGCTTGCAGTGTGACTGAAGCCATGACACCAGACGATGCAGACACCCCGGCGAGCACCGCTTTGAATCGTGGAGTGAGTGTGATGGCAGGCATGTTAAGCACCGCGACATAAGTCGCCCCACGATTCAGCACATGGGTTTTGATGCCAGTATAGAAAGTGTCGGCCAGTGCCACAAAATAGGCTGCAGCGCCGCGCTCAGCACCCCCGCTTTGCGAGAACAAGCTCGCCATCGTGGCCTCACTGAGTTGTTGCGACAGATAAGCTTGGTATGCTGCGGCACCTGCTGTACTGCTGCCCGCCCCCAGATACATACCCACCAGATCAGCAGCGTCATTTCCGCCGCCATTGATCAGCACCAGCTTGCTGCTGTCGTAACCGTTGGAAGCATGGGCCTCCATTTGTGTCATCACGCGCAAAGGGCTATTAGGCCCACCCTGTTCAGCCCCCGTCACGATGCGGCCGCCAGCAATAGCGTAGTGGGTGCATCCTAGGTTGCTGCTACGTATCAAGCCTCCACCCAGCAAGGTATAGGCGCTGCACTGCCCTGAACTTGGTATGCCAGCGGCATCCCCCACAAGCTGTGTCCAGATTGGGTAACCCTTGGGGTCTCCAGATTTCTGAACAGTGAATTTGAGGCCCAAGGTACCTATATCCGCCAGGCTATCGCCAAAGACCACCAAGGTCTTGAATTCAGGGGCCTCCGGGCCTCCGCCACAAGCAGCCAAGAACAGAGCCAAGGCAGCAGTTGCCAAGCTAGCACGTATGAATCGCATTGTTTCCTCTCCAGTGGTCATGAATGCAAGAAAACACCCAGCATACCCATATTGACACCTTGCCCCACAAGGACCATCAATGTTCAGTATGGCAGTAAGCAAGATGCAAAATTTTGATGATGGACAAGGGCCCACGCCCCATGTGAACCTACGTCTTAATGCCTGAAATGCCTGATTCCAGTGAACGCCATCACCACACCACGCTCATTGGCCGCTGCAATCACTTCTTCATCTCGCACCGAGCCTCCGGGCTGAATGACGCAAGAGGCACCTGCATCAATGACCACATCAAGCCCATCACGGAAGGGGAAGAAGGCGTCGCTGGCCACCGCCGAGCCCTGCAAGCTCAGGCCTGCATTTTCCGCCTTGATACGGGCAATGCGGGCGGAATCAATGCGGCTCATTTGACCTGCTCCTACGCCCAGCGTCATGCCGCCACCGCAAAATACAATCGCATTGCTTTTGACATATTTGGCGACATTCCAGGCAAACAGGAGATCATCCCATTGTTCAGGAGTCGGCTGCAAACGAGTCACGATTTGAAGATCCTCGCGTCGGATATCGTGATTGTCGGCGGTTTGAATCAAAAGACCTGACCCGACGCGCTTGACATCTTGGGTATTGCGACCCCGATGCCCTGGCATATTCCCTGACGGTTTTGGAAGGTCAATCTGCAATACGCGAATATTGGGTTTGCTTGCGAAGACTGCCAACGCCTCAGGGGTGTATCGTGGGGCAATTAAAACCTCAACAAACAGTTTGGCCACCCGTGATGCAGCTTCAGCATCTAGTTCAGTGTTGAAAGCAATGATGCCCCCAAATGCCGAGGTGGGGTCGGTTTGGAGGGCTTGAGTATAGGCCTCGGAGGCATTTGTACCAAGAGCAACGCCGCAGGGGTTGGCATGCTTTACGATCACGCAGGCGGGGCTCTCGAATGATTTTACGCACTCCCAAGCGGCATCGGCATCGGCAATGTTGTTGTAAGACAATTCTTTGCCCTGCCATTGTTGGGCCGTCACCAGAGACCCGGGAGCGGGGTGAAGATCTCGATAGAAGGCAGCGGCCTGATGTGGGTTTTCGCCATAGCGCAGGTCTTGCAATTTAACAAAGCGGCCATTGCTTTGCGCCGGAAATTGCATGCGAGAACCCTCATCATTCAAAGATGAAAGATAATCACTGATCGCCGCATCATAGTTTGAAATACGGTTAAAAGCCGCGACCGACAGTGAGAATTTGGTTTTTTGGCTGACTTCACCTTGGGTCTGAATTTCTTGCAAGACACCGGGGTACTGAGAGGCGTCGGTCAATACCGCCACGTCTTTCCAGTTTTT
>JBEIRS010000342.1:0-1506 GCA_040375795.1 Methylibium sp. | reverse complement strand
TAGGGGCCAGATGCTGCATGGCTCAGACGCAGTTTTTCGGGGCGCAGGGCCACTGTGACGTCACTGCCGACCTTGGCTTTGACATCTCGATTCACACTCACCAAGCCATCCAGACACCGAACCACCGAGTGATCGGCCGAGCTGCTGTCGAGCTGGCCTTCGAGCAAATTCACGTTGCCGATGAATTCAGCCACAAAGCGGTTGGCCGGTGTTTCGTAAATTTCGCTGGGCGTGCCCACCTGAAGCAGGCGCCCTTCGCTCATGATGCCAATGCGGGAGGCCATGGCCATGGCTTCTTCTTGATCGTGCGTGACCATGACACAGGTGACACCGACATCGTGGAGAATTTTGACAAGTTCGCGCTGGGTTTGCTCGCGTAATTTTTTGTCCAGCGCCCCGAGGGGTTCGTCGAGCAAGAGCAACTGAGGTTTTTGGGCCAGGCTGCGGGCCAGGGCCACCCTTTGTTGCTGGCCCCCGGACAGTTGGTGGGGCTTGCGTTGCCCGTAGGCTGAAAGTTGTACCAAATTGAGCATGGCCGTCACTTGGGCTTGAATTTGAGGCTTGGGCAGGCCCATGCGCCGCAAGCCAAAAGCAATGTTGTCCCAGACACTGAGGTGGGGAAACAGCGCATACGACTGGAACATCATGTTGAGCGGACGCTCATAGGGGGGCATGCCGCTGAGATCCATGCCATTCAAAATGATGCGCCCCGAGGTCGGGGTTTCAAAGCCTGCCAGCATGCGCAGCAGGGTGGTTTTTCCGCAGCCTGATGAGCCCAGCAGCGCGAAAATTTCACCCTTGGCGATTGAAAGGCTGACCCGGTCAACGGCTTTTTGAGTGCCGAAGGTTTTTTCCAGCTCACAAAGTTGTAGAAAATGGGCGTGGTTTGGCGTGGCGGTTTCGCTCGCGCGGGTCATGAAAAAATCTCCGAAAACAGTGAGTGACTGATGTAACGGGCCAGCCCATCATGATAGCGGTCATGCAAAACGCAGCATCAAGTTTTGTCGTCGTGACGTATTTTTCGAGACACTTGATGCGCAAAATTGCAGCACCCATGCCATTCATGACGACAAATCCTCACCTTATGATGCTGGCCGATGCCGGTGACTGCGTGGATGCAGACTTGCGCCTACCATCTCTGACCTGAGAAAGGCGCACTCAAGCATGCTGGGTCTTGCAAAGGTTCTTTCAGTGTTTTTAGAAAGATTAAAATGACGTTTTAACTTTTTGCAGGAGGCCTATCTATGGGGAGAAATCATCAAGATGCCCACCGCCTGCGCGCGCTCAAGCCTACATTCGATCCTGGGGCTTTCTGAATATGCAGCATTCTGAATGGTTTCAAACGCTCCATCAACGCTCACTTCACTGGCTGGCCCAGCGTGAGCAAAGTGAGGCAGAACTGCGGCGAAAGCTACTTTTTTTTGCGCAATCTCACTGGCCGGGGGATCGTTTCACGCATCGCATGAATGATCTTCAGTCTTCTGGCCTCAACCTTCAGAATGAGTC
>JBEIRS010000004.1:0-17505 GCA_040375795.1 Methylibium sp. | reverse complement strand
GCCTGAGCCAATCGTCAACCCAAAAACCGCAGTCAAATACAAGCCAAAAAGGCTGCACGATCAAACGCTGGTAAAGCGCGACAAGTCAGCAGGCTGATGCCCACTGCGTCAAACGCAAGAGTGAATTGAGACGAGACACCAGCCCCCTGAACCGGGAAGGGCGTGCTCGACCACCATGGATTTTGGAGGAATTTTTGAAACTGAATAAAAAAAGCCGCATCAAGCGGCTTTTTGGTCGTGTCACCCTACGATCACGTCAAGCAGCCATTGCCTTGATTTTGGCAGACAGTCGACTTTTGTGACGAGCGGCTTTATTTTTATGAAAAATGCCTTTGTCAGCCACAGAATCAGTGATTTTCTGCGCCACTTTGAAAAGATCGACCGCTTTGGCTTTATCGCCAGCGAGGACAGCTTTTTGAACATTTTTAACAACAGTACGAAAACGAGTACGCAGCGCGACGTTTGCGGCGTTCATTTTGGCATCTTGACGAACACGCTTGAGGCCCGAAGCGATGCGAACGGTTTTTTTCTTGGTGGTAGCCATACGGATGACTTAAAAAGGGTGAACGAAACTCCACATTATAACAGATGACAGGGAAAGTCTAAAAATTGCTGACCATGCCTGAACTTCAAAACATCTCTGATTGATGAAGCATACGCTCTTGACGAAAAACTTTCATTTCATCAAGGGGCGGCTTGGGCTGCCAAGTGGCTTTTGTGGAAAACCCTGAAAAAAAGAAGTCTGCCACGTCTTTGTCGGTGATGGAGCCTACAAGGCTGGCATGAAAAACGGTGACTCCATCGGTAAAAATAAGTGTTTGCATTTCAGCTTGAACAGGTGCGCTTGGGTGAGATTTTAAATGCCACCGCGAAAAGACGACATCCGCCGGAAACCCTTTGATTGCTTGCTTTTGCTCAAACAAAAATGCTGGCTCAAGGTTTTTGAAAGTGGCCTTTTGCAAAGACTGCATCAAGCCTGCGGGGGTGTCCCCGGGGGGAATAGAAATCAAAGAGAGTGCAAAAACATGCTTTGAGACCTCGCATGAAGCCATACGAACAGAGAGTAGGGCATCATGGAGCCTGACTTGACGCTCAAATTGCTGGGGCTTACAGGGGAAGAGCGCACTGATGGCGGCGCCTTCAGGACGAATTTCGCGCCAGTCATGGGTGGGCGAGCAGGCTGTTAAGCTAAAACATAAAGCCCACCAAGCGCCTCTTGGTAAGCTTGAACATGGCAGGCGCATAGACCAGACTTGACGCAGGCCAAGCCAAATGCCATGGGGGCAAGCATCCCTCCATAAAGTTTGATTCAGCTTGGCTGCCATGTGACTTTTCAACACAGACCGTGGCTTGACGCTATGCTTACACTTTTAATCACCCCTGCAATACCCTCATATCTTCTGCCATTCTTTTTATTATGAGCAATTTTTACGAAGCCAAGATTCTGACCGTGCAACACTGGACAGACCGCCTTTTTTCTTTCACAACGGAGCGCGAAGCCAGTTTTCGTTACCAAAGCGGACAGTTTACGATGATTGGCTTGATGGTTGACGGCAAACCTTTGATGCGAGCCTACAGCATGGTGAGCCCACATTATGAAGAAACACTTGAATTCCTCAGTATCAAGGTTCAAGATGGCCCCTTGACTTCGCGTTTACAGCATATTCAGCCAGGTGACTCTATTTTGCTGGGGCGCAAGCCTTCGGGAACCTTGCTGCTGCAAAACCTGCTTCCGGGAGGAACCCTTTATTTGCTTGCAACGGGGACCGGGCTGGCTCCGTTCATGAGCATCATCCGCGACCCAGAAGTTTATGACCACTATGATAAAGTGGTTTTGGTGCATGGCTGCCGACAGGTGAATGAACTCGCCTACCACCAATTGATCACTGAGGATCTTCCAAACCATGATTTTTTCGGAGAACAAGTGACTCGTCAGTTGCTCTACTATCCTACTGTCACGAGAGAGCCTTTCCGTCATCAGGGTCGAATTCCCACCTTACTCGAAAGTGGCAAGCTTTGCAGTGATCTCGGTCTTCCTCCCTTGAACTTGAACACCGATCGGCTGATGCTCTGCGGAAGCCCTGAAATGCTCAAGGACACTCGTACACTGTTGGAATCCATGGGCATGACCGAGGGCAATATGAGCCGTCGTGGCCACTATGTGATTGAACGCGCCTTTGTTGAAAAGTAAATCAAGTGATCAACACCCTGCCCTGCACTGCTTGGATCCCCCCACCACCAAAGAGCCGCTTTGATGCCTGTGCGTGGCATGGGTTCTGCCTTGTGCTGCTTGCCCTGTTTTTTTTTCTGTCCAGTCAAGCATCGGCCAATCCACAGAGAACCGAGCATGCCATTGCTGAGATTGTTTCAGATCGGGCGGGTGTTCATGCAGGGCAATCGATTCAAATTGGCTTGAGCCTGACCCTGAAACCTGGCTGGCATACTTACTGGCGCAACCCCGGTGACGCCGGCTTGCCAACCACCCTCGACTGGAGCCTGCCTCCAGGGAGCCGGGTGACTGACATTGACTGGCCGGCGCCGGAACGCATTGACGTTGGCCCCCTGGTGAGCTTTGGCTATGAGGGCGAGGTGCTTTTTCCTTTAACCTTCACGGCCCCCAGCTTTGCTCGCCCTGGAGACACCCTCCGTTTACGCGCTCAAGCGCGTTGGCTGGTTTGCAAGGAGGTATGCATTCCAGAATCTGCGGTACTGGAGTTTGATTTACCAGTGCTCGAACCAGGAAGCGTCGCCCAAAGTACTTTGTCAAGCCCGGCTTTTGCCAGCCATATCGCCTCCCAAGCTTTGCCCTTGAAGGCGGACTCTGTCGAGTTACTGTACGAGGGCCGTTCTGCTGTTTTAATGATCACCGCCCCTCAAAATTCTGACAAATATTCCATCACTTCTTTACCTTTGATTCATTTTTTTCCTTACCCAGAACGTCTGATTGAACCAGTACAACATGAGGTTTATCAAACCCCTCTTGGGTATGCGATCAAGCTGGCGGTCTTGCCTGATGCCCAACTCCCTGAAGATCTTCAGGGAATTTTGGTGGCCAAACAAAAACTCAATGGCGAGCTTTCAATATGGGGAAATCAGTCTGTCGCGGCTGAATTCAAGGCAGCGGTCAAATCTGTGACGCGATTGCCCAGCTTTTCAGAGGCAGATCGAATTCACACCGTGTCTTCAACACCCTCCTCTGGGGCTCCTCTTGCAGTCAAAACAAGCTCCATGAAACTCTGGTCTGCCCTGGGTCTGGCTCTGCTCGGGGGGATGATTCTGAACTTGATGCCCTGCGTTTTTCCAGTGTTATCAATCAAATTATTGAGCTTGGCGCACCGTCCTGAAAAACCCTCCTTGTTCAAGCATGCCATCAGCTACAGCAGCGCCGTGGTGTTTAGCTTTCTGGCTTTGGGCGGCGGCTTGCTGCTTTTACGCGAGGCAGGGCGCGCAGTTGGATGGGGTTTTCAGCTTCAAGAACCTTTATTTGTGTTTGGGCTGGCGGTGCTTTTTTCTTTGATTGGTTTCAATTTATTGGGTGCCTTTGATGTAAGCAGCATGGTTCCGCGCGCACTGGCAAACTGGCGTAGCCAAAGCCCGGCCCTGGATGCTTTTGCCTCGGGTGTGTTGGCTGTACTTGCTGCCACCCCTTGCACGGCGCCTTTCATGGGAGCTGCGCTGGGGTTTGCACTCACTCAGTCTGCGGGGGTCAGCTTGCTGGTGTTTGGGGCCTTGGGGTGTGGCATGGCCCTGCCCTACGCTGCCTTGCTTTTAGCGCCTCGATGGCGTGATCAATTACCAAGCCCTGGTCTTTGGATGGTTCGACTCAAACAAGGCCTGGCCTTTCCGATGTTTGCCACGGCAGTGTGGCTGATTTGGGTTTTGGGGCAGCAAAGCGGTATTGATGCTGTGGGCAAAGCACTTCTATCACTGGTGGGGGTTGCGTGGGTGCTCTGGATGCTGGGTTCGCCCTCCAGGGCAGGCTCGGGTTTTTCGCTACGCCATTTGCTTTTGGCAGGGGTATTCTTGGGCCTTTTGGTTTGGAGCTCACCTCCTCTTTCTGACCGGTCTTCCCAGGACATGGCTCCCCATACAGGCTCAAACTCCGTGGCTTCACAGTGGCTGCCCTTCGACGAAGAGGCTCTTGCTGATCACTTGACACGCGGCAACACGGTATTTGTTGACTTTACCGCGGCATGGTGTGTAACCTGCCAAGTCAACAAAATCATGGTGCTGAGTTCATCTCAAACGTTACAAGATTTCTCCACAGCCAAGGTGGTTTTGATGCGCGCAGACTGGACGGATCGCAACCAACGTATTTCAGCAGCTCTTGCACGCCTGGGGCGCAGTGGAGTGCCCGTGTATGCCTTGTTCCGCCCAGCCAAGCCACCTTTGTTGTTGCCTGAGTTACTGACAGCCAAGATGGTACGAGACGCCCTACAAGCGCCTTGACCCTGAAAATAAAACCGCAGATCGGCGCTGACTTCCACTGACTCTACCTGATCCATGGCAAGCAAGTCACGCACGAGCAGCATCACTCATAAGCATCACCCTCTTCATGCCGAGTTCAAGCAGCACTTATTTTTTACAAATTGATCGCTTAGAGTGCCAACGCGGTGGAAATCGTCTTTTTAAGGGCTTGTCAGCCCACATTGAAAGCGGCATGCTTTTGCGTGTAGAAGGCAAAAATGGCGCCGGGAAAACCACCTTGCTTCGAACACTCTGCGGCCTTTCGCGCCCAAGCGCCGGTGGGGTTTTTTGGTGCGGCCGCAGTATTTTTGATCAAAGCGAACGCTATCATCATCAAATGATATATCTCGGGCATACCCCCTGCCCTCAAAGAAGACCTTTCTGCCATTGAAAACCTTGAATCGGCATGGGGTCTTTCGGGGGCCCGGCCTTTGGCACCAGGGCTCGTACAAGAGGCACTGAGCCAATCCGGCCTGTCCGGCCGAGAGCATCTGCCGGTCAAGGCGTTGTCCCAAGGTCAGCGTAAACGCGTCACACTGGCTCGTCTGGTATTGGCCATCAATACCCCTTTATGGATTTTGGATGAGCCTCTTAACGCCCTTGATACCTCTGCCACGCCATGGTTCATGAATCTTTTGAGCGGCCATCTTCAGCGGGACGGGCTGATTGTTCTGACCAGTCATCAGGCTGTCCCGTGGCCGACACCTCCTCGACAAATTCACATCACACTTTGATGGAAATCGCCCATTTTTCATCGGCCATTTCATGGCTTTCAGCCTGTTGGGCTGTCTTACTTCGAGATTTAAAACTTGCTCTGCGCCGACGTACTGACACCCTGGCGTGCCTTGTTTTTTTCGCGATGGTTGTGAGCCTGTTCCCACTCGGAATTGGGCCCGAGGTCAAGATCTTGCGAAATATCGGCCCAGGCGTTGTGTGGGTTGCAGCCCTGCTTGCTTCGATGCTCTCGCTGAACAGGCTCTTTGTCGAAGATTACCAAGATGGAACGCTGGAGCAGCTGATACTCAGCCCGGTGCCCCTGCCTTGCTTGATTTTAGGCAAAGTGATTTCCCACTGGATGTCTTCCGGTTTATTGCTGGTGCTGGCCTCACCCCTGATTGCGATTCAATTTGACCTCTCTACGGCCGCCATGGGCGTGCTATTTTCGACTCTTTTGCTCGGCACCCCGGTGTTGAGCTTGGTGGGCTCGATTGGTGCCGCGCTCACGGTGGGTGTTCGTGGAGGGGGGGTTTTATTATCCTTATTGGTGCTGCCCTTGATCATGCCTGTATTGATTTTTGCTGCATCAGCAGTTCAAGATGGGGCCGCTGGAATGGCGCTCCATGGCCATTTTTCACTATTGGGTGCAATGCTTTTGGGGTCGATCGTGCTCGCGCCCCTCGCCACGGCAGGAGCCCTACGCATTGCCCTTGATTAAGGAATAAAGGCCTGCGTAATTCTCTTGAATGATCAGTAAGTTGCATTGATCATGATGAGATGTGGGCATTTCATCATCAACATCACTGCAATTGGCGACAATATGAACTCATTGAGTATTAACGTGCATTCGCAAGCCAAGTTTTCAAGCGGGTGACTGAATCGGTTTGACTTGAAAAACGAGTTCCTCGTTTGATTTCATGAAACATCTTCTTTTGTTGGGCGGTGGCCCTGCGCATGTCCAATTTCTTCGTTCCCTGGCTCGATCAGGCTTGCCAACTGCGCACGCAACCATGATTTCGCCTTTTCATCATCCTCCTTTTGAGGCCATTTTGCCTGCTTTGGTCGCGGGGCATGCCACAATTGAAGAAAGGGGGCCTTCATTGCCTGATCTGGCTCAGGCAGGCAATGTTCAGTTTATTCAAGCTGAGGCAGCCAGGCTGAATGCCTCCGAACGAACCTTGAGCCTGAGAGATGGCCGTGTTATCAGTTACGATATTCTCAGCCTAGACCCTGGCCCCTCCATGAACCGTGACTTGATTCCTGGTGCCCGGGCTTATGCCTTGTTTGTCCGCCCCGTTGAGCATTTCACCAAGTTGTGGGGTGACTTGCTGGATCTCGCTTCCAAGAAATCTTTAAGTATTGTGGTGCTTGGCGCCGGAAAGCATGCCCTTGAACTGGCTCTGGCCTTTCAATTTCGATTTATAAATCAGGCTCGCGTCAGTCTTGTGACCGGTGCTGGTGAATTTTTGCCGGGTCACCTTGAAGCGACTCGTCAAGCCTCCCGACGGGCACTTCGTCGCCTTGGTGTGACATTGATTGAAGAGGCTTTTAATGAAATTACCGCCTCGCACGTTCTTTTGCGAGGCGGGGGGCGATTGGTGTGTCAAGCTCCAATTGCCGCTTGGGATCCTGACCCTCCCGGGTGGTTGGCCCAAAGCGGCCTGGCCCTGGATGCTCAAGGCTTTGCCTTGACCAGCCCGACCCTGCAAAGCACTTCGCACACCGGAGTTTTTGCCGTAGGTGAGACAGCAGCAAGAACAGATTTTTTAAGCCGAGTTCCGCACAGTTCTACGCACGTGGCACGCACGCTGGCCATCAATCTTCGGCGTATGGTATCTACCGGGGTGCTTGTTCGGGATGTCCCGCAAAAAACCTCTTTAAGTTTCCTAGATTGCTCAGATTATCGTGCCATTGCCTCCTGGGGCCCATGGGCCATCCATGGACGCTGGGTGTGGACGCTGAAAAATTGGCTTGCTCAACGTCGCCAGCCCCAATGAGGTGTGTCGCTACTGATTGAGCCAGCATCTCGTTTCATCAGTCTTGCGACATTCGAGCAGCCTGGCACCTTGCGCGCGGGGCGCCAGGCCGCTCTCGGTGCTGAGCCACCGCAGCTGAATCTGATCGTGAAATATGCACGGCTTTTATGGTGTTGATCGATTCTTTTTGATTTCAATTGAAGTGGAAACTCAAGAAATTAGCCGTGATACGTGGCCTGGGAGAATCCACATGAATTGGAGAGGAATTCTTCGTTTTCTTATCCACCCCTCTTATTTTCTGACCATGACCGCGCCAGCAGGACAAGACCATTTGGCGTCAAAAAGCAAAAAGCTTGCCTGCCAAAACACACTCATGTTGTGGCAAAAACAAAGTCATCCGGCCCTGGAATTGGCGCGTGAACATTTTACGCAGGCCTTGAGAGATGTCAAAAACCGAGAAGCAGCTTGCCTCAGCATGCGAATACATTATGCCCATTCACTGCCTGCTTTGTGGCATTTGCGCTCAGATGTTTTTTTGCTGATTGCCCTTTATCACAACGAGCAAGAAGCCTTCAAGCGATTGAAGGTGTTAAATCAACATTTTCCTGAAAGATCAGGCAAGCCATTTGCTTTGGACTGAATCAAGCAAGGGCAATGGTCTTTGTTCATCATGGGGATGGGCCATGATAAGCCTGTACTGAATCAGCCACCATGGCGTAACCACTGACGCCCATGGAAGAATTTTGCCGTTGAGTGGCCAACGTACCAGAAACCCACACGGCATCCATGGTACGCCAAGGGCCGGGGGCCTTGAGGGTCACATGGACAATCTGATTGGCGGGTGGGGGGGGGCTGTGAATACAAGCGCCAAAATACGGCACCAGCAAAAATTGGCTCACTCGGCCCCCTTGGGCCACCTCAATAGGCACCACATAGCCAGGAAGCCTGATGCGAGCGCCTTGCAAGTCGGTGCGTGTGGGTGCGTTATCCCAGATTTCCCGCAGCTCTCGCATCATTTCTGCTTCGATGGCACTGCCTTCTTGGATGGTGCTCAGATCACGCTCACGCCCCTGAAAGTGCTTTGAGGGATCCCAGCCTTTCGGAACCAAAAATTCCCAGGTGACTGTTTGGGGGGCCTTCCCGGGGCCAAGTGTTTTTTGCGCGAATAAAGGCGCGGCAGCGAATGGAACCAGTAGCACAAAGATTAAAGCACTCAAAATGAGGTGCCTAGTGTCTCGTTTCACAAGTCTTGCTGTATTCAAGCGCCCGAGCACCCCGGGCGCGGCGTTGCCAATCTGCGTGCTGCCGTCAGGCAGCGCTGTAGTTGGCGCCTTGCGCGCGAGGCACGAGGGCGCTCTCGATGCTGACGCAGACTGATGAAACAAGACACTAGGTTTTAAATTCATATCAAGCACCTTACCCTCCCCTGGGAGACAGCCCGTCAATCAGGGCCAAGTGATAGGCCCGCCAAGCAGGCAAGAGGCTGGCAACGGTGCCTGCACACAAAACGCCCACCACGAGCAAAGCCTCATGGTCAGTTAGCGCCCCCATCGTCAAGCTCAGACCATAATGAGCCTGAACCCAAGGGGCCACAAGCCATAAAGCCACGACCCAAGTGAGCAGACCCCACAGGGCACCGCAGCTACTCAGTAAAAAACCCTCCAAACCCAGCAGCGCTAAAATACGTACAGGGCCTGCACCGATTGAACGAAGCACAGCCAGCTCTCGGCGACGAGGTTCCAGTGCAGTCAACACCACGGCAATCAAACCTGCCAGGCTCACCAAGGCCACAAGACCACTCATCAGGAACAAAGCATTTTCGATCATTTCGATGCCAGTCCACAGTTCATCCAAAGCCACGCCAGGAAGTATTGCCAGCAGTGGCTCTGCCTCGAAATTTGAAATCTGCCTTTGCACTGAAAACACTGCCGACCGTGATTTCAAACCGACCAAAGCGGCTGTCACAAAACGTGGAGTGAGAGAATGGTCGGACATCCGTGGGCCTGCATTTTTCAAGCCCCCCATGGGCGCCCCGGCCCACCATTCGAGATGCAAAGCCTCCATGCCAGCCAAACTGATATGTACCGAGCGATCCACTGGGGTGCCTGTATTTTCAAGAATACCCACCACGGTAAACGGCTGGTCGGCATGATCATTGGATTCGATTTCTCCGGCACCATGACGTAAAATCATTGACTGGCCCAAGTGATAGCCGAGTGCCTTCGCCACTTGAGCCCCAATGACAGCCTCAAAAGTTTGCTCAAAGCGACGCCCCTGGGCCAATACCAGCGCACGCTGATCGCCATAGCGAAAATGATCAAAATAAGCCGCCGACGTGCCCACGACCGGGAAGCCTCGGTGCGAATCACCCAAAGACAGGGGCACCACCCAGGCTACTCTGGAGTCTTGCTCCAGCTTTTGCAGGCTGCTATAACGAATATGATGGGTGGCCTGCCCAATCCGAAACACGGAGTAAAGTAAAAGCTGAGCCGAGCCAGTACGTGCGCCCACAATAAGATCTGTCCCAGAGACGGCGCTTGAAAAATTGTGGCGCACATCATGACGAATGCGCTCTACAGTCAGCAACAAAAAGCTTGACAGAGCGATGCTGAGCACCACCCAAGCCAAACCAAACTTCCTAAACCAAGCGCTCCGCCAGGCCAATAAACATAAATTGCGCCACATCATGATACTTCTGAGAACCTGTCATTAGAGGCTGAATCAATGAAAGGAAGCTTGACAACAGTATGGAAATGGCAGCTCAAACGTGCATCATGGGTCACGAAAAGCAAAGCACTGCGGTTGTTTTCACATTGTTGAATCAAAAGCTGCATGAAAGAATCTCGCCAGCCCTCATCCAAGGCCGAGGTTGGCTCGTCGGCAATCACGAGTTCTGGGCATCCAATCAGGGCTCGGGCGGCTGCAACCCGTTGCTGTTGCCCCACAGAGAGGGTGGTTGCCTTGGCGGGCCACTGGGCCTTGTTCAGGCCCAAAGCTGCCAGCAGGGTTTGCGCTGCATGCACCTCACTGCCATGCAATTGACGTGCACGCTGGGCACGAAGCGAAGAAAAACGACAAGGCATTAGAACGTTTTCAAGCACACTCAAGTAAGGCAACAAGTTAAATTGCTGAAAAATATAGCCGACATGATCCACCCGCCAAGCGTCACGAGCCGCAGGGCTCAGGGTTTGCCAATTTTTTCCAAGCAAGCAGACCGTGCCACGATGCGGCAAAATCACCCCAGCCGATAGCGACAGCAGCGTGCTTTTTCCGCATCCGCTGTCGCCTTGAATCAAGATTCGATCGGCGGCTTGTAAGTGAAGCCGGGCAACATTCAAGGTGTCTTGCGAGGCCCCGGGGTAACGAAAAGCAATATCCTCCAGGCTCAGGATCGTATCAGAAGGCTTGACGGTCATGGTTTGGGCCAAAGCAGTACCGGCGAAGATGGGCGCAGAACTCTCTTTTTCTGCCCTTGAGGCCCTGCGATTTGAACTTCAATACGCTCAATGCGACGAAAAGCCTCGAACAGTCGCACGTCCAGGCGGCCCAAAAATGCTGGCTTATCGCATGTGAAATAGTAGCTGGCTTCCAAATCAGCATGATCGTCGTCAGGCCTTGCAGGGACAGACAGGGGCTCCAAAACTGGAGCATTCACAAGCACTGCGTCCGTTTGTTCACACTTGGCCTGAGGGTCAAATTGAAAAAGTGCTTTGGCATCGCGTATTTTGACAAGGGCAGCAGCCACGCTTTGGCGCTCGGCATCGGTACGGGGGGCGCGCTCAAAACCCAGCAGGCTGTCCAGGGGCATTTCTAGGGAAACCCTGACATCAACAACCTGGCTTGTCAGGGGACGTTCACCCACTCCCTGCAGCTTGACTGGAATGCGCTGTTCACGTGTCTCGACCGCCATGTTGAGCTTCACAACGCCGTGGACATGGGATTTGTTTGCACTGGCTGAACTGCCAAACAGCGCAATGAGGATCGAAGTTGCCCAAAAAAACAATCGGTTTTTTGATTTCATAAAGCCTCATTTGAGCTTGGCTGGCTGACAAAATCAGGTTGTCAAAGGGGGTTTTGAGCGTGAATGAGGTGGATTGCAAGCCCCTATCGTACGGGCTTGGCGGACAGATGAATCTGCCGTTTGAGGCAAAGCGCAATCACTGCAACGCCCGTACAAAGTCAGGTCATGGTCTTCCACCGTGAACCCAGGGGGGGCCAGAGAAGCAAAATTGCCCGGACAGGCCTTGACTTCAAAAACCCGCTGGCAAACCAAGCACTGAAAATGATGATGATGACCCGCACCCGCCAGTTCATAACGTGTGTTTTCTCCGGGCAAATCGACAGGCTGCAATTCACCTTCTTCGAGAAGAATGCGCAAGTTGCGATAAACAGTGGCGATACTCAGGCCTGGCGAGGTGCTTTGTGCGGCCGTAAGCACTTCGCCAGGCAAGAGAGGGCGCCCAGCTTGGGCAATAGCCTCACGGATGGCTGAGCGTTGTCGTGTATTGCGTTCCATCATTCAAGAGCTTGTCGCGGTCCTTGTGTCTTGTTGCATCAGTCTGCATCAGCACCGAGAGCAGCCAGACTGATGAAACGAGACTAAGATGAAGACATGCGTCAAGGTATTGTTCACCGACTGAAAGGCCCCTTTCGCCAAATTCGAAATCGATCGCAACCAGATTGATGCCCGATCATATCTGGCATGACACTGCCCATGGCTGTGGGGCAGATGCCAATTTCTCTCAACCCAGGCAGCTGCCCGCTGGCAACGTTCGGAACTCCCATAGACGCAACATTGTCTCTGGACATGAGTGGCTCGCCTGGAAGCATTTCCATCAGCCAGCCCTGAAAAACACCCATACCCAGGGGCAGTGACAACACTGGGCGAGAGTGTCCTGACCAAATTCCAGCCCACTTGACAATGTCTTTCAAACTCATCACCTCAGGGCCGGCGCATTCGATGGTTTGCCCGATGGTCTCGGGATGGTCAAGGCAATAAACAATGGCCGAGGCCACATCTCGAACCCATACGGGCTGAAAGCTTGAGTTGGCACCAGGCAAGGCCAACACCGGAAGAAAAGCCTGTAATTTGGCAAATAAATTGATCAACCGATCATGCTCGCCAAAAATCACTGACGGACGCAAAATGGTGACATCCAGGTGCCTGGCTTTTCGAAGTACGTCCTCCCCCCTCGCCTTGCTGCGTAAATAATGCGATGGCGCGCTTTCTGGAGATTGCCCCACACCAAGGGCACTGACATGAATAAGCCGTTTTACCCCAGCGGCAAGACAGGCTTGGCTTAATTGAGTTAAAAGCCTCACATGCACATGATTGAATTCATCAGGCGAACCATGAAGAATAGCCACCAAATTCACCACTGCATCGGCTTGGGCCACCCATTGATTCAGTGTTGCCGGATCGTGGATGTCAGCCTTGATCAGCTCCACCCAAGGCAGAGTTTTGAGGTGGCTTGCACGCTGAGGCCTGCGGCTGGGAACCATGATACGGCCCCCTAGCCCGGCAGCTCTCTCAACCAGGGCCTCGCAGAGGCTACGGCCCACAAAACCACTTCCACCAAGTATCACAATATTTCGGATCATGAAATTTTCAATCCTATGACGCCATTGAGAAAATGCCATTTCATACGTGCAATCAGATCAGGGCAGTTCTGGGTTGGGCACAAGTGAAGCAGAGTCTCGAGGGCCAATCACTTGGCCCATGCGGGTTTTCAGGGAAGGTTTTTCGTTTCTTAGCAAAGTGCTGTAATAGGTGGCATTGGAAAGAACCTTTTTAACATAATCACGGGTTTCATTGAAAGGAATGCTCTCTGTCCAGGCGGCCACTTCCAGAACAGGCCCATCTCGCCAACGACGGGGCCTCGATGGCCCAGCGTTGTACGCTGCCGCTGCCATGGCTTGGCTTCCACCCAGGTCATCCAGCACCAACTTCAGGTAGCTGGTGCCCAGTTTCAAATTCACATCACGATTGGTGATGAGGTCTGGTGAATACGGAAGTCCGATTTTTTTGGCCGTCCAGCGGGCTGTGGCAGGCATGAGCTGCATCAGGCCCGAAGCCCCAACATGAGAGCGGGCATCCATGATAAACCGTGATTCTTGACGAATCAATCCATAGACATACGCAGGATCAAGGCCTGCTTGCTGAGCTTGTGCTGTCACCTCTTGACGAAAAGGCATCGGGAAACGTTGGGTCAGATCAATTTCGGTTTGAGTGCGGTCGCTCGTATTGATACAAGTTTTCCAGACTTCCAGGTCACAGGCCCACTGGGCAGCGGCCAGCAATTGCCTGTCATTCATACCGCGCAGGGTAAAGTTCCATTCACGCTCACCCTCGCTACGCAAACCCATAGCAATCAAACTCAGAGCACGATCCAGACCAGGGTTTCGCACCGTATTGGCACGCTCCTCGGCTGTCAATGGAGCCGGCTTGGCTGGAATGGGAACAGGGCGTCCCAAGTCTTCAGCGGCCAGCTTGCCATAAAAATTCATTTGATGAGCAATGCTCTCCAAGAGCCGTCTGGCCTGATTTTGCAGGGCCTGAGACTCTGGCTCTTTGGCGCCTTCGGCCAACCCCTGCAAACTGCGTGCCCTCCAATAAACCCACGTGGAGTCTGTGGCTTGTGCAGGGCTCATGGAGTCAATGGCTTTTTGAATTTGAACCCATCGCGGTCCTTGGGGGGCTCGCAGTGCAGCACGTACTTGCCAAGCAAACCCATCATCGGGAAGGTTGATGGGGCGATTGTCATGACCCGATCTGGACTTTGAAGATAACCAAAATTCGGCCCGTTGAAAATACTCATGGGCTTCAGGTTGAAGGTTGATGGCAGCCTGTTTTCCTACAGCAAACCAAGCCCAAGCGGCCAACTCTGGAGGTAGTTTTCGCTCCCAACGGTCTTGAAGCTGCTCAGCAATCAAAGCCGGGTTGGTGGTGGCGGCTCGTATCAGTGCGAGCGTTAAAATTTCGCCGTACATCCCCTGGAGCGCAAAAAATTTGCGGTTTAAGAAGCGCGTCGGCTGGGCCAGCATTTCAGTAAAAACCTTGGTTTCTGCCTCACCCAAAAGGCTCACTGCTTGCTGAGCCGCCTTTGGGCGCCCTGCAAAAAGAGCATGCCGGGCTTTCAACCAAACATCGTCTACAGTCAAAATTTTGACTTCAAACAGACTGCTGGCCATTGTCATGCAGCCGGTGTCGCTATCCGATTGAGCCAGCCAAGCTGCCAGCCCGGCTTGGCGAAGAGTTTCCCCTTTTTGGGAGCTGGTCAACACAAAATAGCAGCTCACTTCCTTATCATCATTCATTCGGAACCGAGGGTAGTCAGCAGCAAAAGCCTGCCATTCCCGGCGCCGCCCCAGCTCCAAAAGCCAATCATTTCTGAACCGATCTTCGACATAAGTAGATTTCCAGCGGGTATAAAAATCATCGACCTCTGAGGCAGTCAATTCAGACATTCGAAGATTCATGTCCCAATATTCAACCCATGGCGTGAGGGGGTGCTTGGCCCGACGAACGGCCGTGAGCGCTGCTGCAAGCCGGTTTTTGTCGCGCTTACCAAAAGCCTCCCGGGCGTCCAAAATCAGCGAGTCCCGGCTGGCGTTTTGGGCGTGGACATGGCCGCTGATGGCCAGCAGAAAAATCAACATAAGGCCCAGTGCACCCATGCTTTTGCGATCAATTGCGCGCAAAATGGACCATAACCATGCGGCAGGAGTGTATTGCCTAGATTGAATAAAGAGCTTATGTTTCACATGACACCTGTGTTGAGCCTAACATGTTGAAGAACGAAACAACCTCAATTCTTGATTGGCGAGCCCATTGGCGCAAGACGTTGCTCGCTCAGCGTGAATCGTTTGCCTCTGGGCCCCATTTTGGGGCTTTTCAGGCAAGTTTGGGGGCTTCTTTACATTTGGTTTTAAAACATATTCAGCCGAACTGCTTAGGTATTTACTGGCCTATTCGGGGAGAATTCAACCCCATCGAATGTATTAAATACTTACAAGTAGAGCAGGGCTTTGATTTGGCGCTACCCTATGCACAGCGTACCCCGAAGGCCATGCACTACCGCCTCTGGGGCGGCCAGCCCCCTGACATCGTTGATGAGTGGGGTATCCCCGGCGCAACAGGGCCAGCCTTGGTACCTGATGTGGTCATGGTTCCTTGTGTGGGCTTCACAACAAGCAAGCACCGACTTGGTTACGGGTCTGGGTATTTTGACCGCTGGTTGGCGGCTCACCCCCAGGTCAGGGCCGTGGGCGTGGCTTGGTCATTTTGCGAAATGCCAGGCAGTGAGTTTTCGCCCTCCCCGCATGATCAAACCTTGACAATTTTAGTGACAGAATCGAGAGTATTTCCCTGAAATGTGAACCAAATAAGCACAAAGGCTCATGGCTTGGCCTGCATCGCCGCAAAATACCCCCAAAGCTTTTCAAAGCCCCCTCGCGTGCACGCTTCATTTGAGCGCCGGCAGGCGTGACCCCATCAAAGCTTGACTTGCAGGGCTTGAACGGCATTGATTTTATTCTGAATATCTTCCTTGGAGGCCTCAGGATGTTACCTGAAGAAAAACAGGCATTACGAGACAAGCTCGTTGCAGCGCGTCAGGCTTTGCCCGACCGCCTTGAAAGAGCAGTTCAGTTACAAAGCGTCTTGCGGGTCTGGCTGACAAGTCGGCGAGAACGTGCCATAGGTGCATATTGGCCCATCAAGGGTGAATTTGATCACTTGCCTGCCCTTTTTCGCTGGAGCGAAGCCTCTGGGGTGCGTCGAATTGGCCTGCCTGTGGTCCATAAAGAGTCCAAAACTTTGCAATTTCATGTTTGGTACCCAGGTTGTCCCATGGAATTGGACGCCTATGACATCCCCAAACCCAAAGATACCGAGGTTTTCCAACCAGAGTTACTGCTGATGCCCTGCGTTGGTTATGGCCCTGCGGGGGCTCGAATGGGCTATGGAGGGGGCTTTTATGATCGAACCCTGCTCAATATGCACCCTCGCCCCCTGACCGTTGGGCTGTGTTACTCAAATGGGTTTTTACCCCTCCTGAGATTGAACCCCGGGGATCGCCCCGTGGATGCCCTGATCACGGATGATGGTGTGAGTTGGCAACATGAATCATGTTAGCTTCATCAGTCTGCGTCAGCACCGAGAGCGGCCTGGTGCCTGACGCGCAAGGCGCCAACCACAGCGCTGCCTGATGGCAGCGCAGGGATTCATCAAGCATTGATGCGCCTGCCATCAATCGATGCAAACAAATGTCTTCCTGCTCACTCCCCTGCAAGCGCAGCAGCCTGAAAGAGCAATGAAAAATAAACCCTTTTTTGAAGAAAAACGCGACAAATTGATCGCATATTCAACTCTTGAATGGCTGAACCAGGTCGAAAATAGAGCATGAGGGTGCTGATCGCCGAGTTTGAAGCGTGGTCTTACCCTCTTCCAGGGCCTGTCAGGCTTGGGTGGCCGGGGCGATTTGCCACCGACAATCCTAATCAAAGACTGGCTGCCAGATATGCTGTGCTTGAGTATGAGGGTCAAAACATCATGAAGCTGCTCTTTCAGGATCTCCCTTGCAGCACAAAATCAATACATTAATATTTTTTTCTTGATCAGTGTTAATCCAATTAAAAAATGAAAAAATTCAAGGGAATCAAATTCTTAGATGGTTTCATCAGCTGGAGAAAATCCAAGCTTTTTATTCCATTCTTTGATACTTTGGCGCAGGAGCACCCTGATGAGGTTTTCAAGATACCCCATTCGTTGGCGAGTCACCATCTGTATCGGTCTGATGATGCTGCTATGGTTGGCTTTGGCGTTTTGGCAAGGTTATCAATGGTCTCAAGTACAAAGCACCTCTCCTGAAAAAGCCGCCCAAATTGCCTCTCAGTCGATGTGGGTACTGGGAGTGTCAATTCCTCTCTTGGTTCTCATCAGTGTTTGGCTGGGCTATGTTTTTACACGATCACTCGTTTTGCCCATTCGATACGCCCGCGACTGCACTCGCCGCCTTGCCCAAGGTGACCTGACGGTGCCTGTGGAGCGTCGAAAAACGATTGAGCCTTATAAAGATGAAGCCCAAGAACTTTTACAAGGTTTGCAAACCATGTATGAGGCCTTTGTGCGCGTGGTGGGTAAAGTGCGTACCAATGCTGAAAACGTAGCCACCACTGCCGAACAAATCGCTGTAGGCAATTTGCAATTATCTCACTGCACCAATCAACAAGCCGAATCGTTGCAACAAACCGCCAAATCAATCAATGATTTGACGGCCAATGTTCGAGACAGCGCTCAAAGTGCAGAGCATGCCAACCAACTGGCGCATACGGCCAGTATGGT
>JBEIRS010000268.1:0-2396 GCA_040375795.1 Methylibium sp. | reverse complement strand
GTCTGGAGTAAGGGAGATCAAAATGCTTAGGCTTCCAGAGTGGGTCTTCAAATGGCTTCGGGGCAACGAGTCTTGGGCAGGGTCTCCTGCCGCTTTCGAGGATGAACAAGCCTCACTTGGGGTTGAAGCAGCCTTCACTGCCCACCTTCAGCATCGGCCACCTGATGGCGAGTCAGGCGGTGGTCATACGGACAGCAATGATTCATCGGGTGATGATTGACATCCCTACCCTCTGTGCACCTCAGGTAGGGACTTCAGGAGTGGTAGATTCAATGTTCAGCAAAAGACAGCGTGCATGATAAGAGTATAAAATCGATTTATGAGCCAACCCGAGTTTACTTGCAGCGTGCTGGTCAGCCCCCTGCCTGAGCAGTCTGATCCGACTTCCAACCAATATGCTTTTTCTTACACCGTGACCATTCAAAATACGGGTAGTGTGACAGCCCAACTGATTGCCCGGCATTGGTTCATCACTGATGCCCAAGGCTTTCAAAAAGAAGTACGAGGATTGGCTGTTGTAGGGCAGCAGCCAATTTTACAGCCTGGTGAACAATTTGAATACACCAGCTGGACGCACATCACTGCCCCGAGCGGTAGCATGCGTGGCAGTTTTTTTTGTATCACTGAAAACGCAGAGCCTTTTGAGGCCCCTGTACCAGAGTTTGTTCTGGCCTTGCCTTCAGCACTTCATTGATCTTGGCTTGGATGCTCGCTCAGGCTTTGCGGGGGCGGCTTTGTGCTTTCGACGCGACCAAGCTCCAGGGCTGCCTGCGAATCAGCATGGCGTTCCCCACGTCGGCGACCTGAAAACATCGTCCACCATACGATGAACACAAAAAGCACCAAGGCCCCTAGAGCCTCTAAAATCAGCAGCCACATGGTTCAACTCCAAAGGCCCATCGGTCGGGCGGTGTTGTATAGCCTGATTTTATCTGGGCTGATGGCGTGTTCCTCGTTGCCAGAACCTGAGTTTTCTCGTGGTGTGAGTTCGACGCCTGCGTTGCCGGCTCAGCCCCATGACACGGGGCCCATGGAGGCCCCTGTTCTGAGCATGCCCTGGCAGGAGCTTGGGCCACAGGCTCGGTCAAGATGGGTGGCGGTTGATTGGAGCCATTTGCCGGGCTGGTCTTCAGACGGTATTTTAGACCTGTGGCCAGCTTTGCTACAAAGCTGTGCAAAACCAATTTCTGCGTGGCGGGTTTTATGTGTTGGCGCACAGTCACTCCCCCCCCAAGATCACAATCAAGCTCGGCAGTGGCTGGAAAATCACCTGCAACCTTTTCGAGTTGAAAGCCCTGAAGGAGTGAGCGAGGGCCTCATCACCGGGTATTTTGAACCGCTGCTGGAGGCTCGACGAACCCCCGATCAGCACTTCAAGGTGCCTTTGTTCGGACTGCCTGACGATATTTCTCTGCGACAACCCTACTGGAGCCGCAAAGAAATTGATTCTTTGTCCGTGGCTCGTGAGAACCTGCGTCACCATGAAATCGCCTATGTGGCAGACCCTTTAGAAGCCTTGATTTTCCAAATTCAAGGGTCTGGGCGGCTAAAAATTACTGAAGCCGATGGCCAGGAACGCTGGGTACGCCTGGCATTTGCCGGCCACAACAGGCACCCTTACAAATCTGTCGGCCGCTGGCTGATAGAGCAGGGAGAATTGACTGTGGGACAGGCCTCCTGGCCTTGGATCAAGTCCTGGGTGCAAAAAAATCCGGGGCGTGTACAAGATATGCTCTGGGCCAACCCGAGGGTCGTCTTTTTTCGTGAGGAAGCACTGCTTGAACCCCACATGGGCCCCAAGGGGGCTCAGGCCGTTCCACTGACCCCGGGACGCTCGATTGCGGTTGACCCCCGCAGTATTCCTTATGGTACACCGGTCTGGCTGGACACCACCGAGCCACTCAGCAATAGGCCTTTAAGGCGCCTGGTGATGGCTCAAGATACCGGCGCGGCAATCACGGGGGCGGTTCGTGCTGATTTTTTTTGGGGTTGGGGCGATGAAGCAGAGCAACAAGCCGGTCGCATGAAACAAGCCCTGAAGTTTTGGGCACTGTGGCCTCGAGCCTCCATGGAGGCGCTACCCACTCATTTGATCACGTGGACACCCCCACAGTCAAAGGATGCCCCTTGATGGTTTTGACCTATTGCTCAAGCAAGGGATCGATGGAAATCGCACCCAGCAACCGGGTTAATTGGGCTTGGTCAGGGCTGGTCTGGACGGTTCATCAGGCCGGGCTTTTGATGTCAGGATTTGATCAAAGCCCAATTGCATCAAATAATCTCCTGAGGCATGTTCTGTGTAAAACCAATCTCCATCGACCAGCGCCACGTCCTTGGGAGGGACATCGATTTTTTCGGGTTTTTTATGCAAGGCGTGTGTCATGAATTGATCCCAG
>JBEIRS010000124.1:0-4887 GCA_040375795.1 Methylibium sp. | reverse complement strand
GTGCAGGAACTATGCGCATTGAAGTTTTTTTGAAAATCGTCAATTTGAAATGAAATTTTTTAAGGTTCTTACCAAGACGGATCACAATTGAGAATGACTTCTGAACTGATTTTTCCCCTTCTAGATGGCTCGGTTGAATTGACTCACTGGGGTTTGATTCGCGCTGAGGGTGATGATGCTGCGGCTTTCCTTCATGGACAGCTCACTCATGATTTCAAGCTTCTAGATGGCTCTCAAACCCGTCTGGCAGCGTTTTGCTCACCCAAGGGCCGTATGTTGGCCAGCTTCCTTGGCTGGGCCCCGGAGCCTGGCTTTGTGTACTTGGCTTGCCATCAAAGCGTTGTATCTGCCACCCTGAAACGCCTGTCAATGTTTGTACTCAGGGCTCGTTGCAAACTCACAAACCCAGTGTTCGGGGCCCCTGATTCCCCTCGCTTATGGGGTTTGGCTGGTGATTCAGCAGTTGCAGCACTCGACAAGGCCGGCAACCCGCCCGTGTGGAGCCATTGCCGCTTGTCTGATGGTCGCTCCGTGATTCATTTGCCTCCGGTGGGTCCCATACCCCGCGCCTGGGTCATTGGGCATCAAGCACCGTCTGCACCTTCCTTGACTTTAGACGCTTGGCGTTGGACCGAAGTATGCAGTGGCATTCCCTGTATTGAAGAGGCGACGAGAGAGCAGTTTGTTCCTCAAATGATTAACTTTGAGTTGATTGGGGGGGTTCATTTTCAAAAGGGATGTTACCCAGGGCAAGAGGTGGTTGCTCGCTCTCAGTATCGGGGAACCATCAAGCGTCGGATGTTTTTGTTTGAAGTTGATGCACCAGCTCGGGCTGCTCAGGAGGTGTTTCACCCGGAAGATCCTGGTCAGCCTGCGGGAATGGTGGTCAATAGTGCCCCTTCGCTTCAAGGTTCAGGTTGTGTGATGCTGGTCGAGGTGAAGCGAACGGCTTTGCAGGGCCCTGCATTGCGACTCGGGGAGGCGGATGGACCGGCCCTACGGCCGATACCACTGCCCTATGATGTTCCTGCAGAAGGCTCTGCTTTTACAGAACCCACCGCCTGTGCGTGAACTTTATGTGTATTACCAACTGGGCCCGGAGCATGTTGAAAGCCTGATGACCTGGGTGAATTGGCTGCAATGCGAATTACAAAAAAGCCATCCCGGTTTGTCGGTGAAGTGGTTACGGCGCACGGATGAGGGGCGCAATGGCTTGAGCACCTGGATGGAAATTTATACTCATCCAGCGGGTATCGGCGCTGCTTTGCAAGCGGATATTGACAGGCATGCCAACGCCCATCCGCTGTTCCAGAGCCATTGTACACGCCACTTGGAAGTGTTTGAAGTGTGTGCTGTTTTTTACGCCGATCATTTGCCGTCTGAATCAGCCTGAAAATTGGTGATCAAACCTGGGTTTATTCGTGGCGCAAAGCAGCAATTGGCAAGAGGCGTGAGGCCCGACGTGCGGGGTAGTATCCAAAGAAAACCCCAACGGCCACCGAAAAGCTGACCGCCAGCACCACGGATTGTGGCATCAAGTGTACGGGCCACTCTGCCCACCAAGCAATTCCGAGGGCGGCCGCTGAGCCCAGCAAGACACCCATGGCCCCACCCATCAAGCTCAGCAAGGTGGCCTCGATCAGGAACTGCGCAAGAATATCCCGGCCACGAGCCCCCACAGCCATGCGTAGGCCAATTTCACGGGTGCGCTCGGTCACGCTGACCAGCATGATGTTCATGATGCCAATGCCTCCGACCACCAGGCTGACGCAGGCCACCGCCGCGAGTAAAATGGTCATGACCCGGCTGGAATCTTCCTGGGCCTGCAACATTTCGCTCAGGTTGCGCACACTGAAGTCATCGTCTTGCCCAGCTTGAATACGGCGCCGCTGCCGCATCAATTCACGCACACGCTCGGCAGTGGCACTCATGCTCTGGGTATCGGCCACCTTGACGTTGATCGCCCCGACCCTTTTGAGGCGCCCCTGGGTGGTGCCCAAAATACGATTGCGAAACGTCGAGATAGGCACAATAATGGCATCATCTTGGTCTTGTCCGAGGGCATTTTGCCCTTTGCGCCCTAAAATGCCAATGACGGTCAGCGGAACTTGGCGCACACGGATGGTTTGGCCCAGAGGGTCGGTGTCACCAAAAAGCTGTTGCGCAACCGTTTGGCCAAGCACTGCCACTTTGCCTGAGCCTTGCATTTCGGCTGCTTCGAATTCGCGACCAGCCACCACGGGCCAATCGCGGACCTCATGATACTCAGGAGTGGTTCCAAAAACAAAAGTGTTCCAGTTGGCATTGCCGAACACCACCTGAGCGCTGGCTCGGGATGAGGGGGCCACCGCCTGAACCTCTGGGATTTCAGTGGCAATGGCCTGAGCATCAAACTCAGAAAGGGATTGCCCGCTTTGAGCTCCCAGGCGCACACCTGCTGCATTTTGCGAGCCTGGAAGCACAAGCATGATGTTGGAACCCAAGGATTTGATTTGGGCTTCCAACCGCTGTTGAGCACCAGAGCCGACGGCAATCATGGTGATGACGGCAGCCACGCCGATAATTATCCCCAGCATTGTCAATAGACTGCGCATCGGGTTGCCTGCAAGAGCACGCCAGGCACTTCGAAAGGCAGGCCCCAGGTTCATGTTTGAATGGCCCCCTGCGTCCAGAATGGTGTTTGGGTCACATCTTCGATGAGACGGCCATCTTTGAATGTCAGTCGTCGTTTGGCCCAGGCTGCAATGTCCTGTTCATGGGTGACCAAAACAATCGTGATGCCTTGTTGGTTCAAATCGGCCAGGAGCTTCATGATGTCGTGTGAGGTTTGAGAATCCAGGGCTCCGGTGGGCTCGTCAGCCAAAATCAGTCGTGGCTGATTCACCAAGGCTCTTGCAATGGCCACACGTTGCTGTTGGCCACCCGACAATTCAGCAGGCGTGTGATGGGCGCGTGTCTCAAGGCCAACACGGCGTAAAGCCTCAAGCGCCCGTTTCCGGCGTTCAGAGGGCTTGATATGTGCATAGACCATCGGCAGTTCAACATTTTCGAGGGCGGAGGTGCGCGGCAACAAATTAAACTGCTGGAATACAAAACCAATCAAACGGTTACGCACCGAAGCCAATGCGTCACCTAACAAAGGCTTTGGCGATGATGCTGAGCCCTTAAATGGATCTGTATCAGGGGTGATAAGTTCTCCGGCAAGACGGTATGATCCTGAGGAGGGGAGATCCAAGCATCCCAAAATATTCATCAAGGTGCTTTTTCCAGATCCTGAAGCGCCCATGATGGCAACAAACTCCCCCTCGCAAATCTGAAGCGAGACATCATCCAGAGCGCGAAGCACTTGATCACCGACGTGATAAGTCTTGATGAAATGCTCAGCGTTTAGCAACACGGAATGACTCATGATCTCAGAAGGGGGAACGTGGAATTCCTGGTGGGGTGGCCGCCGGTTTCGCAGGTGCGGCGTTCAGGCCCACAATCACCACGCTGCCCTCTTGAAGCGCGGACCCCTGGCCCGGAGTTGTCAGTAGCTCGGTATAAAGGCCATCCGTGATACCCAGGCGAACCCACTGAGGCTCAGGGCGCAAGGATCCCTGGGCGTCTGGAACCAATAAAAAAACCCGGCCACGCTGCCCCCTGCGCCCGACGCGCCCCCCATGCCAGCAGCTCCTGATGATTTGTCACGAGCGGGCTGTGAAGCACCGCTCTGGACAGACCTGGACACCCCAGGCAGCCGCACCCGCAAGGCAGCATTGGGCAGCTTTAACACCTTGTCACGCTCCTCAGTCACAATGCGCACGTTTGCCGTCATGCCGGGTAAAAGTTGTGGGCCTGTGGGGTTGCTAAAAGCCACAACCACGGTGTAGGTGGTCACGTTTTGTACATTGATTGCAGCCTGCCTGACTTGGGTGACCTGGCCTGTCAAGGTGCGACCTGGGAAAGCGTCAATCGTGAAAGAGGCTTTTTGACCTTCACGGATGCGTGAAATATCTGCTTCGTCAATCGAGACATCAACCTGCATATCATGGAGATTACGGGCAATCACGAACAATTCGGGGGCTTGCAGGCTGGCTGCCACGGTTTGCCCCACTTCAACGGCCCGTTTGATGATGATGCCATCAATCGGAGCACGGATTTCAGTACGCCGCACATCCACCTGGGCTTGATTCCAAACAGCTTCGCGCTGGCGAACCACGGCCTGGGCACTTTGAGATTGGGCCTTTGCTACCTCAATCAAGGCGTGCGCTGCTTTTA
Organism: Methylibium sp.; assembly: GCA_040375795.1. Lineage (GTDB taxonomy): Bacteria > Pseudomonadota > Gammaproteobacteria > Burkholderiales > Burkholderiaceae_C > CANHBY01. The sequence goes on along the minus strand of JBEIRS010000124.1, from coordinate 627 downwards.
ATGCTTCGGTTTGGCTACGCACCAGGGCCCATGATTTTTCGGCTTCAGAGGCTGTGATAAACTGACGCGACACCAGCTCCTTTTTACGCTCCCAATCACGCTGGGCCTCTTGAAGGTCTATGTGGACTTTGGCGGCCTGTGCCAATACTTGATTGATATTGGCCTGCGATGTCAAAGCAGCAGCACGCGCTGCTTCCAGATCGGCGGTGGCTTGTCTGACTTTGTGCTGATAGGTTTCCGGGTCAAGCCTGGCCATCAATTGCCCTTCTTTGACAGGACTGTTAAAGTCAACCAAAACTTCTTTGATTTGGCCGGAAATTTGCGAACTGATTTGTACCTGACGAACTGGGTTCAAAATGCCGGTGGCAGAAACCGTGGCCAGCAAGGAGCCCTGCTCAATGACTGCAGTTTTGTAAAGCTCAGGCGCAGGCCTTTCTCGCCACCACCCTAGGCCCAGTGCCACAAGCACGACCAGGGCAGCACTTAAAATCAGTTTGGTTTTGATGTTCATGGCCTCCATTCTAAAGATGGACGAAAATTTTTATTTTTCTCAGATCAAGCCTTGCCTTGATGATTTTCCAGCAGCCTGTCGTCATAAATTTCATGGATGCTGGCACTGACTGCCAT
>JBEIRS010000298.1:0-1949 GCA_040375795.1 Methylibium sp. | reverse complement strand
CATTTCGCCAGAGGTGATTCCTCTTGAGGAATTTATTCCCATACTTGAATCTGCGGCAAGTTCGAAAGTTCCTGTCATTGAGCCGCTTTTGCTCTCTTCGGGGGTGCCCCTCATTGAGCCATTGAAACTTCCTCAGCCTCCGCCATCTTTTCCTCGAGTGGCTCAGCTTGGCAAGCTTGAAGAGCTTTCCCTTTCTTCCGACCTCACTCAGCAAAAAAATCCTGGCAGTCAGCGCCCAGAATCCTCAGAGCCGCATCACAATGAGCCTCTTATCCAGCCTACTGCCCGTTCCGTTTCAGAGCCGAAAGCGGCCTCTATGACCAAACTCAGCAAAGATGCCCGCCCCTCCTCGACGGCCAAGATCACCGCCAAACCGACGGTATCTGCACCGGCAGCAACCATTATTATGGGGACCTTGCGAATCGCAGTTGCACCCTGGGGTCAGGTAGAAATCAATGGCCATCTTGTTGGCATCACCCCCCCGCTGAATGAATTGAATTTGCCGGAAGGCAAGCACCAAGTCATTATTCGCAACAGTGACTTTGCCCCCTTTTCCACCAGTGTCAAAATTATCGGTGGGCAGTCAACTTTGATCAAGCACTCATTTGGACCATGAAATTCTTTGCTTTTACTTTCTTAATGATAATTTTTGCTGCGACCCTCGTGGGCTGCGAAACGGCACCACAGGTGCCTGTCAAAACCACGGAACGCTCCGCCGAGAAAGCCCTGCTGGCTGGTATTCAAAGTTACGAAAATGCCAAATACCTTGAATCAGAAAAATACCTTCTACAATCACTGAAATCGGGCCTGACAACCCCCCGCGACAAAGCCTCCGCGCATAAACATCTCGCTTTTATTTACTGTTCTACCCTTCGGACGGCCGAATGTGAAAATTCATTCAAGGCGGCTTTCCAGGCAGATCCTGGCTTTTCTCTCAGCAAGTCAGAAGCTGGGCACCCACTTTGGGGGCCCATGTATCAGCGTCTTCGGCCCCAATAGTCCCTCATACCCACCCATTGTGGGCACCAAGGCGTCATGATGAACAACGCTCATGATAAATGTCTTTGCGTGCTCCTGGGAAGATCCAAACGTATTCTCCAAGATATTCTGAATGGCCTGACATGAATCCAGATATTTCAATCATCCACCTGGTTCTGCACGCAAGCTGGGTGGTTCAGCTTGTCATGGCAGCACTATTGCTCACCTCCCTCGCCAGCTGGACAGTTATTTTTAGCAAACTCTTTGTGCTTTCAAATGTGCGTCATGGCAATGATGAATTTGAACGTGAATTTTGGTCCGGGAAAAATTTGAAAGACCTTTACTCGGATGCTGGACGTCACGTCGACAGCTCGCCGATGGAGCGCATTTTTGCTTCAGGCATGCGCGAGTTTATGAAAACCATGGAGAAAAAAATCATCGATCCCCCCCTGATTTTGGATGGTGCTCGGCGAGCCATGCGGGCTAGTTTTCAGCGTGAACTGGATTTGATGGAATCGAATTTATCTTTTTTAGCATCGGTGGGTTCCGTTAGCCCTTATGTGGAACTCTTCGGTACTGTATGGGGCATCATGACGGCTTTTATTGGTTTGTCAAATGTCCAACAAGCCTCTTTGGCCTCGGTCGCACCAGGGATTGCAGAAGCCTTGGTCGCGACGGCCATCGGCTTATTTGCGGCCATTCCTGCCGTCATTGCCTACAATCGCTTTGCCCGACAAATCGACCGCATTGCCATTCAATTTGAAACTTTCATCGAGGAGTTTTCCAATATCCTTCAGCGCAACATTGGCCATGCCTCTGAGGAGGCTCATTGATATGCCGAATGTAGCCCATCGAGGGGGTGCCAGCCGCCGACGCACCATCAATGAAATCAATATGGTGCCATTCATCGACGTGATGCTTGTGTTGCTGATTATTTTAATGGTCAGTGCCCCCTTAATATCCACCGGGGT
>JBEIRS010000244.1:0-2684 GCA_040375795.1 Methylibium sp. | reverse complement strand
GGGATTTCAGCGATATGCACAAGGGCAGTGGCAGCCCGCAGTGATCTCTGTTTCTTGAGTAGAAAAAGTCAAGCCGACTTACTGGCCGACAGGTTCAGGCAGTGTTATCTTTTTCCATGCAAAGGCCCCACCCAATGGGGCCCCATCTCAACTCAGTTTTATCCAATCAAAAGAGGTTTTTATTTTTGATGAATTGTCCTGCTCATCTGACCCATTTGCTCGCGTTTGACACGGCCACAGAGCATCTGACTATTGTTCTGGAAACCCCTCAAGGGCAGTGGTGTATCGAGGAAGCCGGAGGCTCTCAGGCGTTGATGCGATTGATTCCAGCCATTCGTGATCTTTTGGCCCAAGGCGCTTGCACATGGTCTGATTTAACCGCCATTGGCTTTGGCCGCGGGCCAGGGGCTTTCACTGGTTTGAGAACCGCAGCTTCTGTGGCCCAGGGGTTGGCGTTTGGTGCTGGAAAACCCGTTTTATCCATAGACACCCTCATGGCAGTGGCTCAAGATGCTCTGATCTTGCTGGAGGATAACCCATTGTTCATCGACACTTCCAGGCATGTCTGGGTGGTGATGGATGCTCGTATGGATGAAATTTATGCAGCTCACTATCACTTCAGCCATGGACATTGGCATACATTGGTTGAGCCACATGTGACCAAGCCCGAGTCTCTTCACCAGGCTTGGCAGGGCCTTGCGCCCGAAGTGCTTGCGGGTACAGCAATTCATACCTTTGGGGCCCGGCTACAGCCTGGATCGGCGACGGTGTGTCTTCCTCAAGCCCTTCCACGGGGGCGGGCTTTGGCGCATCTGGCCCATCAGGCCTGGAATGCTGGTGAGGCCATGGAGCCCACACTGGCCCTCCCTGCTTATGTACGTGACAAAGTGGCACAGACCACCGCCGAACGTGAAGCCATGAAAGCAGCGAGGCTTGGATGAGAACGGTGTCAGCCCCTCCTGGAACCGAGTGCCGGGCCCTGACCGGCGCTGACCTTGACGCGGTGATGCGTGTGGAAATGCAAGCTTATGATTTTCCCTGGACGCGCGGCAATTTTCTGGATTCACTTTCAGCAGGGTATTGGGCGCATGCGTTGTTTCAGGAGTCGGCTGAATCGCCGGTCCAATCCTCGGGCTTGCTTGCTTATGCCTGGGCCATGGCAGGTGTTGGGGAGGTTCATTTGCTTAATATCACCGTCGCTCGCTGCTCATGGGGTCGAGGTTATGCACATTTTTTACTGGATCAACTGGTGGCTTGGAGCCAGGAAATTCATGCTGAAAACTTATGGCTGGAAGTTCGACCAAGCAATTCTCGGGCTATCGCACTTTACGAACATTATGGTTTTAAAAATATCGCTTTTCGACCTCATTATTACCCCACCCTGACAGGGAGACGCGAAGATGCGATGGTCATGAGTTTTAAACTTCTTGGATATCAAGCCAGCCCTCCAAATGGCCTGAGTTGGGGGGGGGCGGCATGAGCTGGTCTTTGCGACAGCAGGAAATTTTGGCTGAAATGGGCTTGAAGGTCTGGGGGTCCCAGCCTAGATTGGCCCATCGACCAGCCCCCCAGCCAGCTTCTTCACGCGCTGTCTCCGCTTCACAGCGGTCTGCGCCACCAACAAGGCGGCCCTCCAGCCCATCCATGGCTGCCCCGGTATCGCAGGCCCAGTTTCAGAAGCAGCCACCCATATTGCCTGGGCATGAACAGGTGATCAGCCAGCAGCCTATGGTTCTGCAGCAGCCACCAGGGCTTGAAAAAATGGATTGGGCTGGTATTCATCAAGCCGTCAATGCTTGTCGTGCGTGCAAATTATGCGAAAACCGAAATCAGGCTGTATTCGGGGGGGGGGCTCAGCAGGCACAATGGCTGATTGTCGGCGAGGCGCCGGGCGAGCAGGAAGATCAACAGGGGGAGCCGTTTGTTGGAAAATCTGGGCAGCTCTTGGATAATATGCTTCGAGCCATTCACCTTTCTCGGCAGCATGAGGTATCAGATACAAAGTCAGCGGCCAAGATAGAGCAAGTCTATATCACCAATGCTGTCAAATGCCGCCCTCCCGGGAATCGCAATCCAGAACCCGAAGAATTGGCGCAATGCCGGCCTTTTCTTATCCGGCAAATTGAACTGCTCAAGCCACGCATCATTGTGGCCATGGGGCGTTTTGCGGTTCAAGCTTTACTTCAAAGCCAAGAGCCCATTGGCCGGCTTAGAGGCCGGGTACACTCATGCCAAGGGATTCCGCTGATCGTGACTTACCACCCCGCTTATTTGCTGCGCCACCCTGAAGATAAAGCCAAATCTTGGGCTGATTTATGCCTGGCCTATCAAACGGCACACTAAATGTCTCCTTGTATCAGCCTGCGCCAGCACCAAGAGCCGTCGCAGACAGCATCAACTCTCAAGTTCCAGAGCAATAAAATACCATCACTCCCGTGCAGAGACAACGAGTAAACTCAGGGGATTGGCTGGATCAAGCCCTGAGCTTATTTTCGTGGGGCATGGCCTGACTGCGTCAAATGCATCGCCTTTGCTCACTTCTCAATTTGAATGCCGCCCAGCATGTTTCCAAAAATATTCACCCAAATCTTCGGTAGCCACAACGAGAGGCTTCTCAAAAAATACCGCAAAGTCGTGGCTGAGATCAACGCGCTCGAGCCTGGCTTGGCCTCGCTCTCAGAGGC
>JBEIRS010000074.1:0-6377 GCA_040375795.1 Methylibium sp. | reverse complement strand
GCTGTCCCTGCGCCTGGGGGGGTGCAATATTTTGCTGGCCAATCCTCGTGACTTGCCCAGCTTGTTCAAAACGCTGGCTAAAGAGCGGTTTCATAGCTTTCCAGCCGTGAATACTCTTTTCAGTGGCATGCTCAATCACCCCTTATTTTCGACCGTCAATTGGAGCCATCTTCAGCTTGCAGTGGGGGGGGGTATGGCGGTGACCTGTGCCACAGCAGCAGAGTGGCTCAAAAAAACTGGGTGTCCAATTGTGGAAGGTTACGGCTTGTCAGAAACTTCCCCCTCGGTGTCTTGCAACCCCGTGAACAGCACTCATTACAGCGGCAACATTGGCATGCCTTTGCCCAATACAGAAATGACCCTCCTTGATGAGGATGGTTATGAAGTGCCTGTTGGCTCAGCCGGTGAAATCGCCATTCGTGGGCCCCAAGTGATGGCAGGCTATTGGCAACGCCCTGACGAGACAGCCCAAAGCTTTACGGCGGATGGTTTTTTTCGCACTGGAGACATCGGCACCGTCAACGAGGAAGGCTATTTCAAAATCGTTGATCGGAAAAAAGACATGATTCTCGTCAGTGGTTTCAATGTTTATCCTACAGAAATTGAGGACGTGGTGAGCCAAATGCCCCAGGTACTTGAATGTGCTGTGGTGGGCATCCCTGATCCTAAAACTGGAGAAGCCGTGAAACTTGTCGTTGTTAAACGTCAACCTGAATGTACTGAGGCCGACATACGTGCATTTTGTGCAACGCACTTGACGGCTTACAAAAGGCCTAAGTTGATTGAATTTCGAGACACTCTCCCCAAGAGCAACGTTGGCAAAATTTTGCGCCGTGTGCTACGTGATCACCCTGAAAAAAATAGTTAATCACTATGTATGGCCCTCGATTTTTCGTCGATAAACCCTTGCGTCCTGACTCTCTGTTGGGGCTTCCCCCTGGCCCGGCCCGTCATGCCCAAGTTCTGAGGCTGCAAGCGGGTGATTCTTTGGTGCTATTCAATGGTCAAGGTGGAGAATGGTCTGCTGAAATGATTCATATGGGCAAATCTGAGGTTCAAGTTCGCGTGCATCACCACCGACCCATTGAGCGTGAAAATTCTTTTCACGTCACCTGGGCTTTGGGTGTCCCTACCAATGAACGAATGAACTATCTGATCGAAAAGGCCACCGAATTGGGTGTTTCTCAAATTCAACCCTTGATTTGCGACCGCTCTGTGCTACGTCCGCACGAAGAACGGGCCGCGAGAAAAGTGGCGCATTGGCAGGCGGTGGCAGTGGCCGCATGCGAGCAATGTGGCCGCAACAGGCTCCCTCTCATTGCAGGCGTACTGAGCCTGCCGGCCTGGCTGAGCAGCCTCACAAGTCCGCCTGATGCGCAAGCCCAACGGTTTATATTGAGCCCGAAAGAACGTACCCTTTGGCGTCCCCCTGAGTCGACTCAGGCCCATCAATTGACCTTCCTGAGTGGCCCTGAAGGGGGCTTGACAGATCACGAAGAAATGCTGGCGCAAAACAAATCATTTTCACGTGTAAGCCTTGGGGCCAGGATTTTACGTGCCGATACCGCTCCTTTGATGATCTTGTCAACGTTATCATGATCTCAAATATCCTGGTGGCTTTGAGTATCTTTATACTGACCATCCTGGCAGTTTTTTTTGATGAGCCCTTGAGCGCCGAGGCGCGCGCCACCTTGGCCATGGTGCCCGATCGAACCACCCACCGTGCCGTGCTTTATCGTGCTGGCCTGAATGCACCTGAGAATCTTGACCCCTTCATTTATGGGCAATATATGCTGTGGGGAAGTTCTTCGTCAGGCACTACAAGCCACCCTGGCGCGCTTCAAGCCATTGAATCACAAGGGCTGCGCAGCCCTCGTGGTCCCTTTTTTTGCTCTCTTTATGAAGATTCTGGCTGTTGGTCTCAAATCAGCGCAATCAACACTGAGACCTTGACCGCGCTAGAAAAAGACCATGCCACATTGTTAAATCGATATCAAACATGGCTCAAAATCAGTGATGCAAAAAATGAAACCATTGGCCTGACCCCCGAAAACTCAGTTCCCGTTGAACACTTGAGCGGGGCACACCGTTTGGTCGTTTTACGTGCTTTTCATGATGCCGCGCAAGGGCAAGCCATGGCTTCTTCGGAACGGCTTCAAACCACCATCATGGATCTACGCCAACACTTTACTTTGGCTGATGATTTTCCAGCCAAGCTGATTGTGGCTGACCTGATTGACGAAAGCTTGCAAGTGGCCTCCGTGATTTCCCAAACCCACCAGGTAAAAATCCCCTCTATTTCCCCGCTGACTGCCCAAGAAAAAGACTTGTCAGTGGCCATGGCGCAGCAGTTTCGCAAGGTTTCTCATTTTTTTCTATCCATTGACGGGATCAATTTTTCCAGGCCCCCGCCCCAAGAAAATTCTCTTGCCTGGGCTGTACGTTCTCTAGCGATGCAGCGTCTTGTTTATAAACCCAAGCAAACGAGCAATCGAGCCCATGAAGCCCTGCGCTTTTGGGTCAAAGCCTCCCGGGCCAGCCCCGCGGATTTTATCCGATTGATGAGTCAGGAAATTCATGACAATAACTTCAAGCAAGCTTGGGATCAGTGGCGCAACCCCTTGGGTCACATTGTGGGTCAATTGGCGGAACCTCGCTTTAAACTCTCAATTATCAGGTTGCAACAACTTGACATTACCATTTTAATGTTCAATGTCACACAAGAGCAGCCGATCGACAAGCTCTCTTCTAAGGCCCTGGCCAATCCCTATGGGCAAGGAGCCCCGGCCACACTGAGTGCCAATCGTTCCGCTTTGTGCATGCCCAGCCCGGATCTGATCCACTCTGAAGCCACTTGCCTTCGATTGGCGGTTTGATGGTTCGCCCTTTTGACTTTGAATAGACCAAAAGCCCATGCTCGTATGGTAAAATTTGCCGCTTTTTGACGACGGCTGGCGATGGATAAGCCTTTGGTTTTTCCCTGCCAGCGTATCTACGGCGGCAAAATCCTGACTCGTTGCGCGGTCTATTGATCGCGCTGTGTAGGGTAGCGGGCTTCGAGTGTCTCCTTGGTCTGTGCCCCTTTGATTTTTTCCTGAGGAACAATATGGTTGTCATTCGACTCTCTCGCGGTGGCGCTAAAAAGCGTCCATTTTTTAACATTGTTGTCGCTGATTCCCGTGAGCGCCGTGATGGTCGCTTCATTGAACGTGTTGGGTTTTACAACCCGATGGCTTCTGGGGGCGAAGAGCCTTTGCGTGTCTCGATGGAGCGCCTGACCCACTGGACAAAGCGTGGTGCGCAACTCTCTGATACCGTGGCCCGCCTCGCCAAGCAAGCCCAGGCGCAGGCCAAAGTCCCGGCCTAATTGCGACTTGCTTGCCCATGACCGCCTCTTTTGGCACCAGCGATCTTGCTTGGCCCAATGATGCCATTGAAGTAGGGAAAGTGGTCGATGCCTGGGGTATTCAGGGGGCTCTCAAGGTCAAACCTTTTGCTGATGATCCTCAGGCGCTATTTTCTTCTAAGCGCTGGTTTCTTCTTTACCCGAGGTCAACTCTTCCTCGGGCCGAGCCACTCATATTTGGCGAAAAACCCACATCGTATTCAGTATTCAAAGTCTCTCGTGTCCAGCCACACGGTGAGTACCTTGTGGCGACCTCTCTTGAGGTCTCTGACCGTAACGCTGCAGAAGCTTTCCGGGGCACTCGAATTTTTGTCTCCCGTTCGAGTTTCCCCACCCTCTCTGCCAATGAGTATTACTGGGTTGACTTGATCGGCCTGATGGTGGTAAATCGCCAAGACCAAGTACTTGGAACGGTTCAAGGCCTCATTGATACGGGGCCCCACAGCGTATTGCGTATTCAGGCTGAGCATGCCACAGAAGAGCGCCTGCTTCCTTTTGTACCTGCTTATATTGATGAGGTCGATCTTGCCAAGCGCTTGATTCGGGTAGACTGGGGTTTGGATTATTAAAATGCATCATGATGCAAGCTACCGCCCTGTCATTTTATTGATATCAGGACTGTGCGCAGCATGATGGCGCGGGTCTTTTGTATGTTTCGCCATTTTGATGCGTTTTGATGTTTTGACCCTGTTTCCCGAAATTTTTTCAGCTCACTTGAGCTTGGGGGTCACACGCAGAGCCTTTGAATCCCGGCAGGTGGATGTTCGCCTTTGGCAAATCAGGGAGTTTGCCTTGACCCCTCACCGCCGTGTGGATGATCGCCCTTATGGCGGAGGGCCAGGCATGGTGATGCGGGTTGAGCCCCTGGATCATGCCATTCGTGCCGTGCGTGACGATCGAGGCCCATCCAAAGCAGGCCAGCCTGCTGTGCCCTTGATTTACTTCACACCCACGGGCCAGCCGCTGACCCAGTCTTTGTTGTGCGCATTAAGTCGAGGTGGCGGGGCTTTACTGCTTTGCGGGCGCTATGAAGGGATTGACCAGCGCCTGCTGGATCGGCATGTGGATCTGGAAATCAGCCTCGGAGATTTTGTTTTATCAGGGGGTGAAATACCTGCCTTGGCCCTGCTTGATGGCGTGGCCAGGTTGCAAGAGGGTGTTTTGGGAGATGCCCAGTCCCATCAGCAAGACAGCTTTTCTGAGGGATTGCTCGATTGCCCGCATTTCAGCCGCCCAGAAATTTGGGACAGTGATCATGGCCCAGTTGCCGTGCCTGAGGTTTTGCTCTCAGGCCATCATCTGGATATTGCACGTTGGCGACGGGAGCGCTCCCTGGAAATCACCGCACGCCGAAGACCAGATCTCATCGCTGCGGCGCGGGAAAGGGGGCAACTGAGCCCTCGAGATGAGGCATTTCTTGGTGGTTTGAATCTCGGTTCATGCTAAAATGAAGAGTTCATGATCCTCTGCCAAAAAAACAAACCCTAACCTCGACTTAGCCTGGTTCTTCCTGGGCTTGAATATTCAAATTCCCCTAGGCACCCCTTGAATGGGCCTTATTTTAACCCCTTTGGTATGATCATCGGAGAAAACCTATGAACTTGATCGAAATCCTTGAGCAGGAAGAAATTACCCGCTTGAATAAAACCATTCCTGTTTTTTCCCCCGGTGACACAGTGGTTGTGAATGTCAATGTGGTTGAAGGTGCCCGCAAGCGTATCCAGGCTTATGAGGGTGTGGTGATTGCCAGGCGTCATCGTGGCTTGAATTCCAGCTTTATCGTGCGCAAAATTTCCGGTGGTGAAGGCGTTGAGCGTAATTTTGCACTCTATAGCCCGCTGATCGCCAGCATTGAAGTCAAGCGCAAAGGCGATGTCCGTCGTGCCAAACTTTATTACTTGCGCCAGCGCTCTGGCAAATCTGCGCGTATCAAAGAAAAATTATCCTGATTTCTTTTTGATGCTTGAGTTTTTGAAATCAAAAGCCCCATTGTGGGCTTTTTGTCTTTTTTCAGCGCCAACTTTTGATGCTTGAGCCTGGTGCCACGACTTGATTCAGGCGATCTCCAGCCCAGGTAAGAGGGCCTGGTTCTCGGTGTCATGTAAAGCAATAAGCTCAGCCACCTTGAGGTCAATGCGGCCAGAGCCCACAGCAAACATGAACTGACAGGCGGCATAGTTTTTTGCCTGTGTTTCGTAGGCCAAAATCCAAGCCGTCCGGTCATTGAGCCTCTCTGGGTTGACGGGCCACACACCAGGCCGAGGCTTCATGTGGGATGTTATGCCTATTCGCCAGGGCTTGGCGCTCAATCGGGCTCGAAAGCACTGCTGACTGCTGCACATTTGTACAAATTTTGGGTCAGCGCTTACTTTTGCAAAAAAATCTTTCACTTCATCTTCGCTGGGGCTGAATAAACGATGTGTGGCCATGAGTCTCAGACCTGCAGGGGTACGATAAACACGCAATGCCCAATCAGGATGATCTGCTAGAAAATGATTTATTTGAGTCAATACAATTTTTTCTAAATTGGAATGAGCATTGAACCTGTTCAAGTAAACTCCCAGGCACAATCCTAACCATCCGACAAAAGCCAAAACAAAAGGGGATCTGAAGAAAGCTATAAGAATTAAAAAGAAGCCTACACACACCCAGAAAAATACTCGCTTTTTTTGTTTTTGCAAAAATTCAAAATCAATATCCGCAAATAAAACATTCGGTGTATTGATGCAGCGTGCACCATAAGAATTTCGAGTGATCACAGTATCACCGTGGCGGGCTAAAACTTCCTCGCGAATGGGAAGGCCTTCCCCCCCGTTATAAGGAACTTTGTGCTCTCGTTTGAGCACTTTTTGGCCCGCGCTGCATTGTGCAATGGCCAAAGCGGCACGAGATTCTGCTATCGCTTGCGCGGCGGCTTGGCTTTCATTTGACCAACCCCATCTGCGAATGGTTATTTGTCGACCGGCATGAT
>JBEIRS010000177.1:0-3646 GCA_040375795.1 Methylibium sp. | reverse complement strand
TTGGGATCCCAGAAGCGGGTTTGGTGACCAAAATGAACACCCGCTTCGAGCATTTCGCGCATGGTAATGGACATAATTTAGACTCCGAAGGTTGTTTCTAAAACCGGGACTGAAACCGCTATCAGGGAAAAATGCCTGACTGGAAAAAAGAGAGCGGCACCTTTGAGTACCCCGGCCTGCGATTGGCTTTACACACTGGTGCCTAGCTTCATCAGTCTGCTTCAGCACCGAGATCGGCCTGGTGCCTCGCCTCGCGCGCAAGGCCCCAGGCCGCTCGAATACAGCAAGACTTATGCAACCAGACACTAAAGCCGCCCCATGTCAGATGGCTCAATTTGAGTTTGCAAAGCCACTTGATTATAGCGTGCAGCTCGTTGAAGCTTGAAATACGATTGACGGGCCAGTATAAAAGCACCCGTCAATGGCACCGGAAAGAACAGCGGGTTACTTTTTCACCAGTTCAGCAGGCTGTTGTGGCCTGGCCAAACTTAACAATATAGAGCCCGAAATAAGCACCCCAACCACACCGAGTGACCAAGCAATCGGAATGTGAACCCACGGAAGAATAAAGAGCTTGGTGCCAATAAACATCAGCACAATCGCCAATCCATACTTGAGCATATGGAAGCGGTCAGCCATATCAGCAAGGAGAAAATACAAAGCCCGCAAGCCCATAATGGCAAAAATATTTGATGTAAACACAATAAACGGATCTTTCGTGACGGCAAAAATAGCTGGAATGCTATCCACCGCAAAAATCACGTCAGTAAACTCAATCAAAATCAGTACCAAGAACATCGGCGTAGCCCAGAGCACGCCATTTTTGCGTACAAAGAATTTTTCACCTTCAAGGTGATCTGTGATGCGCATGTGCTTGCGCAACCAACGCAACAAAACATTCTGGGACAGATCAGGGTCACTTTCGGCAAAGAAAAGCATTTTGATGCCGGTAAACACCAAAAACAGCCCGAACACATACAGTAACCAAGAAAATTGAGACACCAGCCACACACCTGCCAAAATCATGATCGCGCGCATAATGATGGCTCCAAGCACACCATAAATAAGCACCCGTCGCTGAAGCTCGGGAGGAATGGCAAAAAAGGTAAAAATCATCACGAAGACAAACAGGTTATCTACGGAGAGTGATTTTTCAATCAAGTAACCGGTGATGAATTCAAGTGTTTTGACATTGGCTGTTTCAGGGCCTGCGGTGGCATTCAGGTGCCACCACATCAGGCCTGCAAAACCAAAAGCCAGAATCACCCAAAAAATCGACCACCCCAGCGCCTCACGAACGCTCACCCGGTGAGATTTTCCGCCCCCAAGCAAAAAAAGATCCATCGCCAACATGGCGATCACGAACAAAACAAACCCAGCCCACATGGGGCCGGTTGCAAACGTTTCCATGGTTACGCTCCTTTGAAAAAATAAAATCTCAAACCGAGCGCAAAGAGAGCGCTGTAATTCGGTCTTCGAGTGAAGGGTGGCTGGCAAACAAGGCGAGCCACCCGGGACGGCCATGAATACCTGCTGTTGCCACGTTATTTGGTAGTGTTCCTGCCTCTATAGCACCCAAACGCCGTAAGGCGGAAATCATGGTTCTCGAATGACCCAGCAACTCGGATGCACCGGTATCGGCACGATATTCTCGCTGACGAGAAAAATACATCACCACCAAACTCGCCAAAATACCAAACACGATGTCACACAGCAGCACCGTGACCGTGTAGCCCAGGCCAGGGCCGGATTGCTCTTCATTGTTGCGTCTCAATAAGCTATCTACGACATAGCCGACCACCCTCGCTAAAAAATACACGAAGGTATTCATGACCCCTTGAATCAGGGTCAAGGTCACCATATCACCATTGGCGACATGGGCCACTTCATGGGCCAGCACTGCCTCGACTTCATCACGCGATAAAGTATGCAGCAAGCCGGTCGAAACGGCCACCAGCGAATTATTCCGGCTTGGGCCTGTAGCAAAAGCGTTCGGCTCACCCTCGTAAATAGCCACTTCCGGCATGGCGATGTTTGCTTTTTGAGCCAGACTCGCCACTGTGGTCATAAGCCAAACTTCGTCAGCATTGCTCGGCTGCTGGATGACACGGGCTCCGGTAGAAAACTTGGCGATGGTTTTTGAAAGCCCCAAAGAAATAAAACTGCCCCCAAAACCCAAAATAGCTGAAAACACCAACAGCGTTCCCAGACTCAATCCGTTGGCAGTCAAAAACTGATTGGCCCCAGTCAGTGAAACCACCAAGCTCAAGACAAGCATGATGGCAAAATTGGTTGCAATCAATAAAAAAATACGCTTCATCAGAATACCCTTGTCAATATGAAAGCCAAATCCCTTGGGTGATGGCGAGGATCGCGTCTTTTTAATCGAGCATTTTTGTTGCTGCAAATTTGGAAGATGAACGTAAGCCAATGCCCCGGCGAGGGTCACGTTGACGATGAAATCGGCGAGACAAAACCTGAGCAATACGGTCAGTAGCCCGATCAATAGCCACCTTCACATCGGCCTCAGTGTCAGAAATCACGACATCGGGCATGGATGGTAAACGAATAAAAATAGAGCAACGCTTGTCTTTTCCACCCTTTTGAGGGCCATTTTCGTCTGACAAGCGCACAGTCACTCCTTTGATCGATTGGCAAGCCCAGCTCAAGGCAAAATCAAGACGGCGTTGTACATGTGCAGTGAGAACTTCAGTCAGATTCAACCCTTGAGTTTTGATATCAATTTGCATGGTGCAGTCTCCATGAGATGTTGACCTTGACCAGTCTAGCGCTCAAAAATAAATCGAACAATTCGAAAAATAGAGATAAATAGATCGAAAAAATAGATATTATTGTTTTCCAAACACCATCTCATTCTCGATTTTCTCAACAAGGTCTCGTCCGGGAAACCTTGCTTCTTATGCGAACGCTCAATTACAAACATTTGCGCTATTTTTGGATGGTTGCCAAAACTGGCTCGATTGCCCGGGCCTGTGTGCAATTACACCTGACGCCTCATGCGATCAGCGGGCAGTTACGGGAATTTGAAACCTCATTGGGTGTGACTTTATTGCGCCGTGTTGGCAGGGGGCTCGAACTGACAGAGATCGGACAAGAAGTTTTACACTATGCCGAACGCATTTTTCTTGTGGGCGATGAACTCATGGATCGCCTCTCCAATGCTTCCACGCAGCAGATGTTATCGTTTCGTGTGGGAATCGCTGATTCCGTGGCAAAATCTGTGGCTTATCGTTTGCTAGAGCCTGGTTTACGCTCTTCTTCAGCGGTGAAACTCGTGTGTAGGGAGGGGCGCCTCGCTTCGCTACTTGGAGATCTGGCGCTACATCGACTGGACATGGTTGTGGCAGACCAACCGCTGCCAGGACATTTAAATGTCCGCGGCTATAGTCATTTTCTTGGTGAAAGTGACTTGACTGTCTTTGCCACCACATCTCTGATTGAACGGTTTCCTGGTGCATTCCCATCTTTATTGCATCAGGCCCCCTTTTTGATGCCTGGCGAAGATACCGCCCTGCGATCCCAGTTACTGCAATGGTTTGGCTCAGAAGGTATTCGGCCCCAAATCATTGGAGAGTTTGATGACAGCGCCTTGATGAAAGCCTTTGGGCAAGCGGGTACTGGTTTT
>JBEIRS010000277.1:0-2210 GCA_040375795.1 Methylibium sp. | reverse complement strand
TGCTGTGCAAGAAAGTCTTGTATTGTAGCAGGTTTTGAGCGTATCTCCAAGAGGGGACTTTTAAAAACATGGTGGGTTTGTGCGCTGGCAGGCGGCTTGATCACCACAAAACGCTGGGATGCCAGATGAATGGGGGTGAGGTGCTCTCCGATGCCCTCAACCCAGGCGCTGTAACCCCCAACAAAAAAAGGCACGTCAGCCCCCAGGGTAAGTGCAAGATTTTGAAGTTGCTGACGGGGCCAATTCAAGCCCCATAAACGATTGAGAGCCAAGAGCGTGGTGGCGGCATCTGAACTTCCTCCACCCAAGCCCGCACCACTGGGGAGCCTTTTATCGATAAAAATATGCGCACCATAAGGAGTGCCACTGGCCGATTGAAGTGCATGAGCAGCCTTGAGGCACAGATCATGCTCAGGCAAGGCGATGGTGAGATCTTCACGCGAGAGGGCACCATCATGGCGAAGATCAAAATGCAGTGTGTCTTGCCAATCTAGAAAAACAAAAATGGATTGAAGCAAATGATAGCCATCAGGACGCTGGCCTACCACATGCAAAAACAGGTTCAGTTTGGCCGGGGCAGGCACATCATACAGACTTTGAAGGGGCATATGGCTGAACGTTGCTCAGGGAAGCCGTCGGGCAATCACGGTGATTGTTGGGGTAGAAAGGCGCTCAGCCAAAATAAGGCCTTCACTTTCGCGGTCCAGTTTGACCAACCAATCAAGCTGATTGAAGCCACGTCCGGGTGCGGGCAACGGTGAACTGGCGGCCATTGGCCAGGGGCGGCCATTTAACCAGTCAAAGAGGGCCTCAATAGGCACGTTCTCGCCTAAAAGATCTTGGCTGAGCGCCGCAAGATGGGGGTAAATACGCTCTGTATGGGGCGTGTACAGCCGAACTTGATCCGGGCCCCAGGAGGCTCTACCCATCATTGTCCCAAGGGGGCTTGAAAGTTCCAGTTGCCCAGATTGGCCATTGGTTATTTGTAAATCAAAGAGTGCAACCACGCTTTGAGGAGGGCGGTCATTGAAAGAGTCTATACGAACTGAGATTTTCCCCGACACCCCCATGAAACCATGGTTGACTGAGGGGGTACGGGGTGGCGTTGGGGCGGCGCAGGCGCCCAAAAAACAACAGGCGAGGAGAAGCACAAATGGCCAGGGTCTGGTCATGGTTTGGCTTTCAGCCGCTGCAGCGTTGCCTGCAGGACTTGATTTTTGGCATCTCGCTGAAGTCCTTCTCGCCAAATTTGTAAAGCTTCTTGGCGTTGACCCATGACCCAAAGGGTTTCACCCAAATGGGCGCTGATTTCAGCGTCTGGGCGTGATTTATAGGCCAAACGAAGGAGGCGCAAGGCTTCTTTATAGTTTCCCAGACGAAATTCAACCCAGCCCATGCTGTCGAGAATAAAAGGATTTTGGGGAGACAATTGAAGCGCTTGCTTGATCAAGCTTTTGGCCTCAGAGAGGCGCATACCTCGATCAGCCAGGGTATATCCGAGGGCATTGAGTGCATTGTAATGATCGGGCTTAAGCCTAATCACCTGGTGCAACAAGCGCTCCATGTCGATCAATTTGTTCAGCTTTTCTTCGACCATGGCCTGCTCATAGAGCAGATCGATGTCGTTGGGGATTCGCTGATTGGCACTTTGAAGGACTTTTTGAGCCTCACCCCAGGATTTAGCCTCACGGAGTAAAAAGGCTTCGAGAAGAACTTTGCTTCGATCATCGGCTTGGTGATCCCCTAAATTTTGAATCAGCTTGCGAGCCTCTGTGATTTTCCCTTGCTTGGCCAAGATGGCCACTTGCCGCTCGATGACATCACGCACAAGGCGGGGGTCATCAACCTTGTTCAACCAAGCCTGTGCGGAGGCCTGATCACCGAGTTGTTCAGCAGCCTGGGCCAGAAGTAACCAGGTTTTTTGGCGATTTTCTTGGGGTGAGCGATTGGGATCATCGAGATTGACCGTGGCGTTTTCAGGCAAACCTTCGAGTATGAGTGGATCAGAGTTGCCCGGATTGTCCAGCCGATCGAGGTGTTTTTGAAGGGCGATGATCGCTTCTTTAGGATGGTTGAGCTCCAGATGCAAAGCACCCAAAAATAACCATGGAGTGGGTAAATCAGGGCGTGATTGAGTGATGAACTCAAGCTGGGAAATTGCCTCGGTGTGTCGCTCAACAAGGGAAAGGGCTCTGGCATAGACCATTCGC
>JBEIRS010000286.1:0-2090 GCA_040375795.1 Methylibium sp. | reverse complement strand
GTGGTACACAAAAAGTTTGATTTTTTAGGCTGAGCTCATCCCTTGATGATTGTTCAGGTACTGCAACTGCGCGCCGTATGACGATGCGGGGTGCTTGTTTGCAGCGCTGCTTTGTCATTCCGCACGCTGGTCGCGGAATCCAGATTCGTCTTTTGAATTGTTGGGGAGATTAAATTGAAATATCAGTTTTTGTAGAGAGCTTATAGCAACCAGATAAACCCAAGGTGGTCAGCGTTATAGAGCTTGCGCAGCTTGGGGCATCTAAAGCATGAAAAAACAGAATTTTTGTTCCTTCCCAGCAAAAACCTGTCTGTTTCGATGATGATCCGCGCAGGACGCTGAAATGCCCTGTTAAGCTTGGGGAACCCCTGCAAAACTCCTCGCGTTGAGTGCATCTTTTCCTGTGTGAGCTGTGCTGTGCTGTTTTTGGGGCCTGTACTATCCGTGACAGGCTTCAATGTTCGCCTTGCATCCCTACCGATCCTCCCACGGGCAGGATGTACGTTCAACCACGGCGGGCTTTGTGGAGCTTCCTTAGTGTTTTCCCTCATTTTGAGTATCAGGGCTGATAACCCACCCTCTTTCTGCAGGAGCCATGTATGGCCTCAATTAACAAAGTTATTCTGATCGGCAATCTTGGGCGTGACCCCGAAGTTCGCTACACACCCAATGGCAATGCTATTTGCAATATCACCCTTGCCACATCGCGCAACTGGAAAGACAAAAACACAGGTGAAAAAGTTGAAGAAACTGAATGGCACCGTGTTGTCTTCTATGACCGCTTGGCTGAAATTGCGGGTGAGTATCTTAAAAAAGGCCGCCCTGTGTATGTTGAAGGGCGTCTCAAAACCCGCAAATGGCAAAATAAAGAAGGCCAAGATGTCTACACCACTGAAATTATTGCTGACACTATGCAATTGTTAGGTGGTCGTGAAAACGCAGGCATGGGCACCGAAGATGGGGGCTACAGCCGAGAAGATCGCGGCGAGCCTGTAGCACGACACAATCCTGCATCGCGCCCGGCAGCAAGCAAGCCTGCGGTCAAATCATCAACTGGCTTTGATGACATGGATGATGATATTCCGTTCTAAGAGATTGATTCACATCAAAAAGGTCTGACTTTATCCAATCTTAAGGTTCAAACAGGTGCTTGACGACTTTGATTTGGAACGCCGTTTTGGTGGCCTGCGCCGTTTATACGGTGGGTTTGCGTATGACCGTATCCGTGCGGCCCGGGTCGGTATTGTGGGCCTGGGCGGGGTCGGCTCCTGGGCTGCTGAAGCCCTGGCGCGCAGCGGTGTCGCTGCGATCACCCTCTTTGATCTCGACCATGTTGCAGAATCCAATATAAACCGACAGATTCAAGCCTTGAGCCACACGCTTGGGCAATCTAAGGTTTTGGCGATTCAAGACCGGGTGATGCAAATTCATCCGGGCTGTGTGGTTCGGCCCATCGAAGCCTTTGTGGATGAAGCCTCTTGGCCAAACATGTTGCCAACACCCCTGGATATTTTGATTGATGCTTGTGACCAGGTTCGAGCCAAGGCCGTCCTTTGTGCCTGGGCCTTGAGCACCCAAACGCCGTTGGTTTGTGCAGGGGCTGCCGGTGGCAAACAGTTTCCTCATAAAATCGAGGTGGCCGACCTGTCAGAGGCCACCCATGACCCTTTATTGGCATCCTTGCGGCAACGTTTACGCCAAAAATATGCTGCGCCACCTGGTGGTCAATTGATGGGTATTCGCTGTGTATTTTCACGCGAACCCATCAAAACCCCAGCACTGGCCTGTGAATGGCCTTTGGATGGTACGCTCAATTGCCATGGCTATGGCTCAAGTGTGATGGTCACTTCAACCCTGGGTATGGTGGCTGCCAGTGAAGCCGTGCAATTGATCATTCGGCCCCATGGATGATGTGCCGCATCTCACCATTGGGGTCTTTAGGCAATCAACTCAAGTAATTCAAGCTAAAATTAGCATTGTTTTTGAGCCCTTTGACAATAAAAATAGCTTATAATGAGAGGCTTATTGGGTTGTTAGCTCAGTTGGTAGAGCAGCGGACTTTTAATCCGTTTGTCGTGGGTTCGACCCCC
>JBEIRS010000027.1:0-10424 GCA_040375795.1 Methylibium sp. | reverse complement strand
TGCTGCTGCGCGCGGGCATTCCACTGGTGAGCGCCTTGGAAAATCTTCGAGAGTCTGCCTCTGAAGATTCCGTTCGCAATATTGCCGGGAGCATTTGTGATCGAATTAACAACGGAGATTCTCTTACCCAGGCTATGTCGAGCCATTCTGGCATTTTCAGCGAATCCACCCTTACCCTGGTTCACTCAGGGGAGGTTTCGGGTGAACTGCCAACCATTCTGAAAGAACTACTAAATTCATTACAGTGGGCTGATGAACTCAGTTCCAAAACAAAAAAAGTGCTGGCCTACCCTGCATGTGTCGCCGCGGTGATTGTCTGTGTGGTGATGTTTCTGATGATTTACCTGGTACCTCAGATGGTCAGCTTTATCCAAAATATGAAGCAAGAGCTTCCTTTTCATACTGTGGCACTGATTGCCACCTCCAATTTTGTAAAAACATATTGGTGGGCCCTGCTGATGAGCCCAATCGTCAGTTTCATCATGCTCCGCGAGGCTGCCAAGCGCAATACGCATGCACGCCGTGCCATACACAAAGCGCTCTTAAATATACCTTTCATGGGTGCGATGTACCAAAAAATCACCATGGCGCGTATTGCTGACACACTATCACTTTTATATCGATCAGGCATACCACTCATTGAAGCGATTGGGTACTGCCAGAAAGTCAGTGGCAACCTCGCGATACAGGAAAGTATTCAGCGTGTACAGAAGCGCCTCAGCGAAGGCACGGGGCTTTCTGATAGCTTCTCGATTGAGCCACTGTTTCCGCCTTTGGTTGTATGCATGCTGCGCGTTTCAGAAAGCACAGGGCAACTGGATCAATCCCTGGCTAATGTCAGTTACTTCTACAGTCGGGATATTAATGAGTCGATAAGTCGGATAGAGTCTCTGATTGAACCTGTTTTGACAGTTATTCTTGGTTTGATTCTTGGTTGGATCATGCTGTCGGTGATGGGCCCGATCTATGACACGATATCCAAAATAAAAATTTAATTCTTTGAGCATCTTAGAAAAACATGGCCTCTGCCCTATCCGCCATTCTCTATGTGACCTCAAAGGCCCACTTTATCAAAGTGCGCCAAGGTGACCAATGGGTGACTCCAGCAAAAGTGCCACGCCATGCCCGATGGCATATCGTTACCAATTTGATCGATGAGCATTTTTCCCAGGTTCATGTGCCACCCATGGGTTTTGCAGACCGGCGTTCTTTTTTACAAATGCAATTGAACAGCCAATTTCAAAATACAACCTTTCGGGCTGTCTTGCCCTATACCTCACCGTCCCAGAAAAACCAATTCATACTGACCGGGATCAGCGACAGTCAAAGCATTGAGCAAGCCATTCAAAATCTGGAAGACCCTGAGGCTGCAATTGTCGGGGCGTGGTCGCTACCGACACTTTTGATGAATGCCCTACTCAGTCAACAACGGCGCCTACCCAGCATTTTTTTAGCCATGCTATCAACCCCAGAAGGGATCCGGCTGCTGTTTGTCAAGAGTCGGCAACCCATTCTCACGAGACTTCTCCCCTCAGACATCAGCTCCGAAAAATTAAGCCAGGAAATTCTGGCAACACGCCGCTATCTGGAAGATGACAAGAGCATCGAACGTCAGACCATCCTGGATTTGATCGTGATCGGCCCCTCTCTGGGATGGGCTCATGGCCTTGAGTCCTATCAGTTCAAATTACTCAAAGCCAATTGGGGAGGGAACTCGACAGATGATGCCATGAACACCCTTTTCAACATGGCCTTACTTCAGCCGGCAGGGCAAGTCGCCAGACTAGATCTGAGAAAAAATTTTCTTGCACTTAAAGTTCGCAACATCCTGATTAGTGCAACAGCCACATTTTCTGCCCTCGGATTGCTCGTATTTTTTTTTGGCATGGGACAGTTTTCACTGAGCAAGCATCAATTGCTTGATCAAGCACACGCTGAAATGACTCAACTGCATACTCAACACCAAGAAAAAAAGCAACACCTGACTGCGATCGCTGAAAAAGAATCTCTGTTGCTGGCTATGAAGCACCTTTATGAAGTTGATCTGGGTTGGCCCAATCTGGTCTCCGCAGGTCTACATCGATTATCTCAGGTTTTGCATGAGCGACCCGAAGTCAGCCTCCAAAACCTTGAATGGCGCTACACCGAATTTGACCAAGCCTGCCAGGATCGCTCTCTCAATGGCAGCACAGCCAATACAACCACCATGATCACGGAAAGCAGGACCACATCGCCATCAAATCCACCCCTCACCGGCGAGGTCTCTCCCCGTCGTATGGTGCTGGAGATGAGGGTGGAGTTCATCGTACCCATGCTCATTTCCCCGCTGATGGCTGCGCGCCAAAAAGAGACGCTCATCCAAGACTTGCAAAAGCAAAATGGGCTGAAGGTTCATCGGATCGGCAAATCAGGTCATGATGATGGTAGCCTGGTCGGTGGAGAGGAAATGGTCAAAAAATCAGAAACGCTGACCCAGGGCAAGACTACTGATCTGAGCTCTTGCCTCAGTTTTCCCTTTTCAAGCGGGTGAACCATGAAGTCCATTTTGCTCTTGCTGGGCCTCTTGCGATCCACTCTCATCCAGTGTGGCTTGGTTATTGCATTTGTCACCTTGTTGATCGTGGGAGGCTTTATTTGGCATGTACGCCTTGAGTATCGGCACAACACATTGAAAAGTGATCACCAACAACTGCTTCGTGATATTCAAATTGCCGACACCAAGATACAGATGATGACACAAGCCCAGGTTTTTCTGGATCGTGGCATGCACGCTGGGCTGGTGGGCCCGGCACGCCGGGAAGAATGGGTTCAATCATTGATCAAGGCTCATGAACGCCTGGGTTTGCAGGGAATACCGAGTTTCAAGCTGAGCAAACCAGAACGATTGCCTGAACTCGCCACCCTAGCCATGGGTACTGAAGCAAACAATGATATGTTGTCACCCTCTATGCATGAGATGTCGGGTACCACGTTGGAAGTTTATAGTCACTTGTTGGAATTTAAACTTCAAGATGTACATGAAGGTGAAGTTTTATCTATTTTATCGAGCTTGCGAAGCGAATACCCCGACATCCAAAGGCCGCTTGGCTGCCGGCTGATTGATCCTCAGCCAACAGGGTTGACCGCGGAGTGTCGCATCCGATTTTTTAATATTCTTCTCTCTAGTGAGCAAGCAATAACACCCGCCCAACCCACTCTTCCCATGAATGGAAAATTATGACGGCCAGGGGTGCTCATCATCTTCGAATGATTTTTATCAGTCTAGCCTGGGGAAGCAGCCTCGGGGCATTCCCCGCGGCCTTTGCCCAAGAGTCAGACCTGGGGCGATTGTTTTTTACCCCCGAGCAACGCTCGATTATTGTCCGTGCGCGTACTCAAGACGTCAAGGAAGTGACAAATACCCCCCCTGAAAATCTCTCCCCCCAGCCGAGCATGATCAGTCTTAACGGCCTTGTGATCCGATCTCATGGGCCGCCCACCCTCTGGATCAATGGTCGTTTGGTTGAGCCTGGGCAGGATCCAGTGACAAACTTGCTACGGGTCGAGGGCCGTACCGTTCAAGTTGCCCCCCAAACTCACTTGAAAGTGGGCCAAGCCATCAGCCATGATGCAGGATCCTCCACCGTGATTGACCTGATTGAGCCTGGCAGCGTCATCCAAGGCAGGATGCCAGCCAAGCGCAAGGATGATCCACTGCAGGGCCTGCGCCTCAAGCCTTCGACATCGAAGGATGTCGCCCCATGAAAAAACACGCGCCTGGACAAAGGATCAGGGCGCCTTCAAACCACCGCGGCGTCGCACTCCTCATCATGATGATGATCCTGATCACCGGCGCTGCAATGGCCTTGATGAGCGGAACAAAAAGCCTTTCGGGTTTGCAAAAAAAAGCACGGATCACTAACCAAGCCTTAAATGATGGAAAAGAGGCCCTGATCGCTTGGTCGATCACTCATGCGGACACAACGCCCGCACCATTTGCGCGACCTGGCGAACTACCTTGTCCCGATTTTAACAACGACGGTATCGCAGAGACTTTTTGTACTGCAGGACAATTGGGCCGATTGCCTTGGAAAACAATCGGCATCTCTTCCCTCCAAGATGCCCAAAGGGAGGGCCTTTGGTACGCTGTCGGTGATGGGTTCCGTACAGCGAACCTCGATTCTACGGGGATCAACAGCGATCAGCCGGGCCGCCTGTCACTCTACGACAATACAGGCAGCCTGATAACCCCCCTGGGCCAGCGCCTGGCTGCAGTGATCATCTCGCCCGGTGACCCTTTAGAAGGGCAATTGGGCCGCCCTTCCTCGCTCGCTGCGGACTATCTTGAAGCCGCCTTAGGACATGACAACCGCACCGTCGGCGGGCCCTTCATCACTGGACCAGTGCGTGATACCGAGGGCTTGGTGCACCTGAATGACATGATCATCGGTATACCCGCCTCAGAGCTGGTGGCTGCTGCCGAGCGTCGGGCCTTGAGTGAAGCCCATCGCGCCCTGCTGGCCTACATGGCCGCCAACAGCAACAAAGCCCCCAACCCTGCGGCCCCCTCCAACCCAGCCTGCCTGGGGCCGGTGGCGAACGTCGCTGCGCCCACCACCTGTCCTAGCGACGCCACACGCTGCTTCGGTCGTTTGCCCGAGGACGTTCTCGCGCCCTACGCTGCACCATGGTTCATCGCCAATGGCTGGGGTCGAGTCATGCCCTATGCCGTGCGCTCTGACATCGCAGTCAATACATCAGGAATCGATTGCACTCTCATGCTCACCATGAACGGCAGCTCCATGCAATGGATTGTCCTGAGTCCAGGCTCACCCTTGAGCACCCCCCCTGGGCCGCTGAATCAAACCCGACCATCGCTTTCTTTGTCAGATTATCTCGAAGATCCGGCCCACCAAAATGCCTGGACTTCTGGCTCAGCCAATCAGGGGGCATTCATCACACCGACTGCCGGTAACGATCACGCAAGGACCTTACCATGAGAGCATCACTGCGCCACCGCCACTGCCATCGCCTCGCAGGATTCACCTTGATTGAAATGGGCATTGTACTGCTGATTGTCGGTTTGCTGTTGGCCGGCACCATGATGAGCTTGTCCACCCAAGATGATCTCAAGCGCATTGTCCGCACCGACGAGCGCCTGGCCGAGGTGCGCGAAGCTCTCATCGGTTTTGCCATCGTGAACGGCCGGCTGCCCCGTCCTGCGACCTCCTCGGTCAACGGCAACGAGCGCGCGGTATGCGCGACCGAGCTCGACTGTACTGGCTATATTCCCTGGACAGTACTGGGCCTGCAACGCACTGATGGCTACGACAACCTCATCCGCTACAGTGTGACACCGGCATTTGCGAATGCAGCCTTCACGCTGACCACCCTGCCCACCAAGTCGGTCACCTCGCGCGACGCCGCTGGTTTGCTGACTTACCTCGCAGGAGCCGCAGTCTGTACGCTCAACAACGGATGCGCCCCGGCGGTCGTCTACTCGACAGGACGACGCAACTGGGGCGTCAACCTCGATGGCATTGCGCTGGCAGACACCTCTCCCACCAACACCGACGAAGACGCCAACAACGTCGCGACGGTTAGCTTTGTTAGTCGCGACTACAGCGAGAGCACCACGTCGGCCGGTGGAGAGTTCGATGACCGGCTCATCTGGCTGCCCACCGCCCTGCTGTCAGGACGGATGGTCCAAGCAGGTCGATTGCCCTAAAGAATGGTGTGTTCAGTCAGGAGCAGTGGACGCGGCGGCTGACGAAATAATTCGCAAAAGCGAATTGACATGAATGAATTTTGCCGGGCAGATGAACTGCATCAATTTTCCCGAAAGCGCCAATTTTTCGCTCATTCATCCTCTCATTTTTCACTCTCACTGGCCGAAAAAGAATGAGCGATGAAGCACCCTATCGGACTTCGCATACGAGATCAATCAAGGAGATTGAATTGATGAATACTTATGGTCACAGTTCACACAAGCATCGTCAGCAGGGTTTTACTTTAGTTGAAATCGGCATTGTCCTGCTCATCATTGGTCTGCTTTTGGGCGGTGTACTCAAAGGGCAAGAGCTGATCGAAAACGCCCGCGTTAAAAAGGCCGTATCACTGTTCGACTCAATCTCTGCAGCAGTCAATGGCTATCGCGATCGCTATCGGAACTTGCCAGGCGATGACTGCTGCGTTGCATCAAAAACCACACGCAGCGCCACCTGGGCCACGGCAATGAATGGAACGGGCCAAAATACGGCCTCCAACGGCATCATCGATGACGCGACAGTCGCCGTTTGGGGCACCTGGAACGGCTGGCAGCACATGACGTTCTGGCTGGACCTTTACGCCAGCGGCTTCCTAACTGGTGACATCTCTGCCCGCAATGTCTCGGTGCTCCCCAAGAACCCCTGGAGTGGTCATATTGACGTCGTGAATATCGGCTCCGTCTACGGTTTGCCCACCAATTCCCTGGTGACTTGCATGAACCAGGTGCCGGGTAAAGCAGCCGTCCAACTTGATATTTCATTGGACGATGGCAATCCTGCCACGGGATCAGTCCGCGCCACGCAGGCTGCTGCACCCAGTGCTGCGGTCCCTGCCATCACAACCTACTCAGAAGACGCGCTCTATACGGTATGCAAACCAATGTAAATAAAAAGTAAACGATGCCCACTGCACCAAAATCAGCTTGGCTTCGCCTCTAGACCGCTTTTGCGGTCTGCCACAAGGGGTGACGCGGGTAGAGGACACCGTGCATTGGGACAGCGTTCATCTTTTAAAGATAACGAACCTCAAGAATCTCATAACGCTTAATTCCCCCTGGGGCTTGAACCTCGGCCACATCGCCAGCCTCCTTGCCAATCATGGCTCGGGCGATGGGTGAGCTGATAGAGATCAAACCCTGCTTGAGATCCGCCTCGTCGTCACCCACAATTTGGTAAGTCACTTCGGTCGATGCGCCTTCTTCCTGAAGATCAACGGTCGAACCAAACACCACTCGGCCACCGGCATCCAGGCTTGCAGGGTCAATGATTTGAGCAGCGGCAAGTTTGCCTTCAATTTCCTGAATACGCCCCTCAATGAACCCCTGCTTGTCTTTGGCGGCCTCGTACTCGGCATTTTCAGACAAATCACCTTGGGCACGAGCTTCAGAAATGGCTTGGATGACAGCATGCCGCTCAACAGTTTTAAGCTGATGCAACTCTTCTTTTAATTTTTCAGCGCCGCGTTGGGTCAAAGGAATGGTGCTCATGAAAAATTCCTGAAATAAAATGAACCCGCCACCCTGCTCAGGTGGCGGCGAGATGATCCAAAGTGCTTGGAAGGGTTTAGTTTAATTCAGCATGAAGCTGCTGCAAAGAAAGCACGGTCAAATCATCCTGATGCTTCATGCCCTCTACCGCTGCTTCGCAGCCGGCCATGCTGGTGTAATACGTCACACGCTGCGCCAAGGCTGCCTGCCGAATATGACGTGAATCAGCGATGGCAGTTCGCGTTTCGTCAACGGTCGTGAAAACCAATTGAATGTCACCCGCTTTGAGCATATCCACAATATGCGGTCGCCCATCCTTGACCTTATTGACTGTTTTCACGGGAAGGCCAGCCGCAGAAATGGCCGCAGCAGTGCCTTTGGTGGCCAGCAAATCGAAACCAAGGGCCAGCAAGTCACGCGCCACACCCACAGCTCGGGCTTTGTCGGTATTTTTGACCGTAATACAAACCGTACCCCTGGATGGCAAGCGAGACCCTGCCCCGAGCTGGCTCTTCAACATGGCCTCGCCGAAGGTTCGACCCGTGCCCATGACTTCCCCCGTGGAGCGCATTTCAGGGCCCAAGATGGGGTCTACTCCAGGGAATTTATTAAAAGGGAAAACGGCCTCTTTGACGCTGAAATAAGGAGGAATCACTTCCGTCCATGGCCTTCCCGATGGCCCTTGTTGAGAAGCCAAGGGCTGACCCACCATGCAGCGAGCGGCAATTTTAGCCAAAGGCAAACCGGTGGCCTTGGAAACAAAAGGAACCGTGCGCGAGGCACGCGGGTTGACCTCCAGCACATACACCACCGCTTGATCTCCCTCCCCTTGGATAGCAAACTGAACATTCATCAAACCCTTGACCTTGAGCGCCCTCGCCATCAGGGTGGTTTGTCGGCGGAGCTCATCCTGTAGCGACTTGGCAAGGGAGTATGGAGGAAGGGAGCAAGCGGAGTCACCCGAATGAATACCAGCCTGCTCGACATGTTCCATGATGCCGCCAATCATGACCCCATCCGGCGCATCACTGCCATCGGCGATGCAGTCAACATCGACCTCAATCGCATCATCCAGGAATCGATCAAGAAGAACCGGGGATTTCTCTGAGACTCTGACGGCTTCGCGCATGTAGCGCTCAAGGTCTTTGTCACCGTGAACGATCTCCATCGCGCGGCCCCCAAGAACATAACTAGGCCGTACCACCAGCGGGTAAGCAATTTCTTGAGCCATTGACAGAGCTTGTTCCTCTGTGCGGGCAATCCGATTGGGTGGCTGCAAAAGCCCAAGCGTATGCAACAGGCCCTGAAATCTTTCGCGATCTTCAGCCATATCGATGCTGTCAGGTGAGGTCCCGATAATAGGAACACCCGCACGCTCAAGATCGAGAGCAAGCTTCAAGGGGGTTTGGCCACCGTACTGCACAATGACGCCCACAGGCTTTTCTTTATCAAAAATTTCGAGAACGTCTTCCAGCGTGACCGGCTCAAAATAGAGGCGGTCAGAGGTGTCATAGTCGGTAGAGACGGTTTCAGGATTGCAATTGACCATGATGGTCTCGTAGCCGTCTTCGCGCATGGCGAGGGCGGCATGCACACAGCAATAGTCAAATTCGATACCCTGGCCAATTCGATTCGGGCCGCCCCCTAAAACCATGATTTTCTTTTTGTTCGTGGGTTCGGCCTCACACTCTTGATCATAGGTGGAATACAAATAAGCCGTTTGAGTGGCAAACTCAGCAGCGCAAG
Source organism: Methylibium sp. (assembly GCA_040375795.1). Classification (GTDB taxonomy): domain Bacteria; phylum Pseudomonadota; class Gammaproteobacteria; order Burkholderiales; family Burkholderiaceae_C; genus CANHBY01. The sequence goes on along the minus strand of JBEIRS010000027.1, from coordinate 1,444 downwards.
TGTCCACTCGCTTGTAAACAGGGCGCACATTGAATTGATGACGACGCTGACGAATTTTCTGCGGGTCACTCCCTAGAAGCTTGGCCAAACGACGATCTGAAAACCCTTTTTGCTTGAGAAACCGCATTTCGTCAGGAGAAAGGCTGTCAAGAATTTTTCCCTGAAGAGATTGCTCCACCTTGACGATGGCCTCAATTTGCGCAAGAAACCAGGGGTCAATGGCGGTTTCCTCAAAAACCTCACGCAGGCTCATGCCTAAACGGAACGCATCAGCCACGAACAAAATGCGCTCAGGCCCAGGTTCACCAATTTCAGCAATGATTTCATCGCGGTCGCTTGAGCGCTCTGTCAACCCATCAATGCCAGTCTCAAGCCCTCGCAATGCTTTTTGGAAGCTTTCAGAAAAAGTTCGCCCTATTGCCATGACTTCACCAACGGACTTCATTTGAGTGGTCAAACGAGAGTCAGCGGCAGGGAACTTCTCAAAGGCAAAGCGGGGAATTTTGGTGACCACGTAATCGATACTTGGCTCAAAGCTCGCAGGTGTTGCCCCCCCGGTGATATCGTTACGAAGTTCATCCAGGGTATAGCCTATAGCCAGTTTGGCGGCCACTTTGGCGATGGGAAAACCTGTTGCCTTGGAGGCCAATGCCGAAGAACGTGAGACACGGGGGTTCATTTCAATCACGACCATCCGCCCATTCAAGGGGTTGATGGAAAACTGAACATTGGAGCCCCCGGTATCAACCCCGATTTCACGCAAAATCGCAATACTGGCATTGCGCAAAAGTTGATACTCTTTGTCAGTGAGGGTCTGGGCAGGCGCCACAGTGATTGAATCACCCGTGTGAATTCCCATGGGGTCGAGGTTTTCAATGGCGCAAACGATGATGCAATTATCAGCACGATCGCGCACCACTTCCATCTCGAATTCTTTCCAGCCAATGAGTGACTCTTCAATCAACAGTTCATGGGTTGGTGATAAATCAAGTCCGCGGCGGCAAATTTCCTCAAATTCTTCAGGGTTGTAGGCAATCCCCCCGCCGGTGCCACCCAGAGTGAAGCTGGGCCGAATGACCATGGGGAAGCCGGAGCCCCCAGTTTCAAGAGCAATTTTCTTTTGCACAGACCATGCCTCTTCGAGGCTGTGCGCAATACCGCTGCGTGCAGAATCGAGGCCAATAGAAGTCATGGCCTCTTTGAATTTCAAGCGGTCTTCTGCTTTCTCAATGGCATGTTGATTGGCGCCGATCATTTCAACGCCATACTTCTCAAGCACCCCATGCTTGTAAAGATCCAGGCCGCAATTCAGAGCGGTCTGGCCGCCCATCGTGGGCAAAATGGCATCGGGACGCTCTTTGGCAATAATTTTTTCAAGCACTGGCCAAGTGATGGGCTCAATGTAGGTGACATCCGCCATTTGAGGATCGGTCATGATCGTGGC
>JBEIRS010000069.1:0-6591 GCA_040375795.1 Methylibium sp. | reverse complement strand
CTCCAATCACAAACAGCAATATCACCGCAACCGCTGCATTGACCCAAAACAGCCAGGTGAAATTCCTTTCATAAAAAGATCGGTTGTTGGTTGCTACTGCCAATAAAAAGGCCAACACCAAGCCCGTTCCAGTGGCTGCGACCAAAAAGACCAACAAGGTCCAGTGAGATGCTTTGCTCATATCCTTAAATTCAGTCAGTCACGGTCGGCTGAAAAACAGGCAGCTTGTACGTTTTTTGAATCAAAAGAGCCCAATCAGGCTGACCTCCCACGCCAATTTGAAGTGGGCGAGACAAGGCAGACGTGTCTAATTGATAAGTTAATTGCAAATAATACTGGCCAGAGGATGATATTTCTGAGGCCTCAGCCACCTTCCATTGACTGACCTGTTGAACCATCGCCAACGCTTCTACAAGGTTGTCAAAGGAAAAGTTCGCACCACCAAAATGAACCCGATACTGACGAGTCAAAGGCTGATAATACAAACGCCAAGAGCGGCTCACACGCGATACTCGTTGATCACGCCAGTACCATCGCTCACGAAACACCTGAGCCTCTGCCACAAAGCTCAAGGCCAGGCCTTTTTGCAAAGCGGCCTCAACCGTGGGACTGAGTTCAAAGCTGGCATTAAAACCAAGATAAAACCCATCATCCGAGCGCAATAATTCAAAACCCTGAAGGGAGTCAGCGCGGGCTGAGATGGCCATGATGGCCAATAAAGACGCCACACCCAAGCCCAAGAAACGTGGCACGCTGCCCTTGAGGTAAATTCTTGCGAGCAGATCAAAAACCCGTGCCAAGCTCATGAATCGAAGTGAAAAGTCATTGAAGAAGAAAAACATTTTGCATGAATACGCACACCCCAAAAACCTTAAAACAGAAAAAACGGCAATACTCTGATATTTTTAATCAGGGGCCTGCGCCTCATGGCAGATCTTGATGCCCCTTGTGGCAAGAAGGCCACGCAAAAGCTTCACAATGAGAGGGTTTGCTCTCCAAGAAGCTGTGGCACCACTTTAAGCTCACAATCAGCCCTTGGCTGCTTCTTGATGCAAGGCACATGCATGCACACTGAACTTTTGTACCTCCATCGGCCATGAAACCTCGCACTCAACGCCTCCTTAGTCTCATGGCAGGCCTTCTCCTTTTAGGAATTGCCTGCGTCCTTGTTTTCAATGTTTTTCGCAGCAACATGGTGTTTTATTTCAGCCCGTCCGATGTAGCCGCCCAAAAAGCTCCCTTGGAGCGCAGTTTTCGAATTGGTGGCCTGGTTGAAACCGGAAGTGTTCGGCGTGCAGCTGAAAGCTTGACCGTCTCATTCATGGTGACCGACACGGCAAAGCAAATTCAGGTGGTTTATACCGGCCTCTTGCCCGACCTTTTTCGTGAAGGCAAAGGCGTGGTAGCGCAGGGGAAATTAGGCCCGGATGGGGTATTTAAAGCTGATCAAGTGCTGGCCAAACATGATGAAAACTACATGCCCCCTGAGGCCGCCCAGGCCTTGAAAGATGCACGCCGCGGGGCCCCTGTGCCAGTGGGCATCCAAGCCCCGGAGGCATCCAATGCCGCCACGTCCTCCATGTTGATGAACAAAGCAGATCCCCATCCAGGAGTGCAACCATGATTGCCGAAATCGGACACCTGAGCCTGATGATTGCGTTGGTCATGGCTTTATCACAAAGCATTCTGCCTTTGTGGGGGGCTCAAGCAGGAAGAGTCTCCTGGATGAGCTTGGCTCGCCCGGCGGCCTGGGGCCAATTTATTTTTATGGCCCTGGCTTATGCCTGCTTGACCGCTGTATTTGTACTGCATGATTTTTCTGTATTGCTGGTTGCCGAACATTCCAACTCTCAGCTGCCGCTCGTGTACCGCATCACCGCCGTTTGGGGCAATCATGAAGGCTCCATGTTGCTCTGGACGCTTATTCTGGCCGGTTGGACACTCGCGGTGGCTTTAAAATCCAGGCCCCTGGATGATGTGATGGTGGCACGTATGTTGGGTGTCATGGGTTTGGTCAGTGTTGGGTTTATTGTTTTTACTCTCTGGGCGTCAAACCCTTTTCTACGCCTTATTCCTGCGGCCACGGACGGAAATGATCTGAACCCCCTGCTCCAAGACCCCGGCATGATTCTCCATCCGCCCATGTTATACATGGGCTATGTGGGGTTTGTGGTGGCCTTTGCCTTTGCTATTGCCGGTTTGCTTGCAGGCCAACTGGACAGTGCCTGGGCACGTTGGTCACGTCCCTGGACCAGCCTGGCTTGGTGTTTCTTGACTTTAGGCATTGCCCTGGGCAGCTTCTGGGCTTACTACGAATTGGGCTGGGGAGGCTGGTGGTTTTGGGACCCGGTCGAAAATGCATCCTTCATGCCCTGGCTTGCAGGCACGGCACTCATGCACTCCCTTGCTGTCACAGAAAAACGCGGCAGTTTCAAAAATTGGACGGCATTGCTGGCAATTGTTACTTTTTCTTTGTCTTTAATGGGGACATTCCTGGTGCGCTCCGGGGTTCTCAGTTCGGTGCACGCATTCGCCACAGATCCCACCCGAGGCTTGTTTATTTTGGTGCTTTTGGCCTTGGTGGTGGGGGGGTCTCTCTTTTTATTTGCCTGGCGAACCCCAAAGGCAGGGCCAGGGGGCAGCTTCGAATGGGTATCCCGTGAATCCATGCTCCTGACCAACAATGTGTTGCTGATGGTCGCGATGGCGGCGGTTCTCCTGGGCACCTTGTATCCTCTCATCATTGATGCCCTGGGGCTGGGTAAGCTTTCTGTCGGCCCCCCTTACTTTGAAGCCGTTTTTATTCCCTTGATGACGCCAGCGCTCTTTTTAATGGGAATTGGCCCGCTGGCCCGCTGGCAAAGGGCAGACCCCATCGACCTTTGGCGGCGTTTGCGTTGGGCTGCCGGCGTCAGCCTCGCGACAGCCGTTTTTATGCCCCTGGCCTTGGGAAATTGGTTGCCCTGGGTGGCACTTGGCCTATTGAAAGGCACGTGGATCATCAGCTCCGCGTTTTATCAGCTCATAGAACGACTGCGAAGCCACCCTTCAGATCGCTGGCTGAATCGTCTGCGAGCCCAAGCAGGAAGCTACTACGGCATGTTGCTCGCCCATACTGGAGTGGGTGTCTTTATTTTAGGCGTGACGGTGGTCGGGGGCTATGCGAGTGAAACCGATGTTCGAATGGAGCCAGGTCAAACCGCCAGCGCTGGGGGGTACGACTTTAAACTCGAAGGGGTTGATCAGGTTTTAGGCCCCAATTACACTGCCACAAGGGCACGCCTGACCGTGACACAGGGGAATCGTTTTGTGACTCTTTTGACCCCTGAACGCAGGGTGTATCATGTTCGACGCTCACCCATGACCGAGGTAGGAATTGACCGGGGCCTTTTTCGCGACCTTTACGCCGCCTTGGGTGAACCTGTTGGCCCTCAGGCATGGAGTGTTCGAATTCACTATAAACCTTTGGTCAACTGGATTTGGTTAGGTTGTGTTTTGATGGCTCTTGGCGGCATTCTGGCCGTTCTGGATCGAAAATATCGATTCAAACCACGCCCGCAGCGTGATCAATCCGCCTCTGAAAAACCCGTCCCTGGGGCACCCGTTCAGCTCACCTTGCCTGTTTCAATCAACGCTTCACCATGAAACGCTCTTTTTGGCCCCTGCTGATTTTTGCTGTCTTGCTGGGTTTTTTAGGGCTTGGCTTGAAACTCGATCCACGCCAAGTCCCTTCCCCCTTGATTGGCCAAGCCGCCCCCTCATTCACACTCCCCCGCCTAGACGCCGCCGACACGTTGGGGTCGCCCCAAGACCTCCAAGGCCAAGTCTGGCTTTTTCATGTGTGGGCCTCTTGGTGTGTCAGCTGCAGGCAGGAACACCCGACCCTACTGGCCCTCGCCCAGACAGGCAAAGTGCCCATTTACGGATTGAACTACAAAGACCAAACTGATGCCGCCTTAAAATGGCTCCATCAACATGGCAACCCTTACCTTGATTCTTTTTCAGATCCTCACGGTATCGTGGGCATTGAGTATGGTGTCTATGGGGTTCCAGAAACTTTTGTTATAGACAAGCAAGGTGTGATTCGTTACAAACACACCGGCCCCCTCACCCCCAAAGATCTTGATAAAACTTTGTTGCCCTTGGTGGAAAAACTCAATGCCTTCTAGGATGCCTTGTCATTTGAGCGGTCATATCCCGATGCTGCGTCTCAGTTGCAAGATCAAGGGGCTGACCGTTTCAGGGTGCGTCGCCTTGCTTGCGCTTGGCTTCAGTGCAGTCCATGCGTCACCTGGGTCGTCCTCCCCCCCCAAAACGACCATGGCTGCGCCCCTGGCTGATGACCCCGCCCTTGAGGCCCGTGTTTTGGCCTTGGCCCAGGAATTGCGTTGTCTGGTTTGTCAAAATGAAACCATTGCCGACTCCCACGCCGACTTGGCCCAAGATTTACGCCAACAAATTCGGGTTCAATTGCAACAAGGCCGTAGCCAAGAGGAAATTCTTGATTTTATGGTCGCCCGCTACGGAGATTTTGTCCGTTACCGCCCTGCCCTTCAAGGGACCACCTGGTTGCTCTGGCTGGGCCCTTTTCTGTGCCTGTTTTGTGCCTTGGCTGTGCTGTGTCGAGTGATCCAAAAAAAACAAAACACGCCTCAGCCTTCCCTGTCAGAAGCCGAACGAGCACATGCCCGAAGCATGCTTGGCCCCATCAAAACCGTCAAGCAGCCTGATGTTACGCCCCCTTCGTCCTTGTTATCATGACCCTCTTTTGGATCACAGCCTCTGCCTTGCTGTGTTTTGCTTGTGCACTTTTATTGATTCCTCTGTTACGTCAACGGTCGCAAAGCCCAAGGGCCTATTCGGCCCATATCGATGTTCTTCGTGAGCAATTCCAACAGATCAATCATGACTTGGCTGAAGGAAAAATTAATCCTGAACAGCATGATTTCGCAGTCAAAGAACTCGAACAAAGGGTATTGGAAGAAAATGCAAAAACTGTTTCTACCCCGATGGGGATGACGTCTTCCGGGCGACCGATGCGTACAGCATGGGTGGTGGGCCTTTTAACCCCCTTGCTGAGCCTGGTCATTTATGCTCAATTGGGCCATTACAAGATTGGGGGCCCTGCAGAAGAAAGCCAAGTGGCCACAGAAACTCTTGACCCCATCGAGCTCCGTGGCCTGGTTGACAAACTCGCTCAAAGAATGGCCCAAGAACCCCAAAATCTGGAAGGCTGGACTTACCTCGCCAAAGCCTATGTGCTGCTAAAAGAATTTAATTTAGCACGACAAGCCTATCAGCACGCCCTCTCCATGTCACCATCAGACCCCCACTTGCTGGCTGATTTGGCGGATGCTTTGGCCATGGGGCAAGGGCAAAGCGTTCTTGGCGAACCTGAGCCATTCATTGAACGCGCCCTCCAAATTGACCCCAATCATGTCAAATCGCTGGTGCTGGCAGGGAGTGCCGCATTTGAAAAACAAAATTTCAGCCAATCCATAGAATTTTGGTCCAAGGCACTCAAACTTGCCCCCCCTGAATCTGAAATGACCGCCGCGCTGGAAAGCAGCCTGTCGATCGCACGGGCGCAACTCGAAACTCATCCAAACGGCCCCGCCACTTCTGATACTGCGCCAAAAATGACTGGCACGGTTCGGCTTTCTCCGGCCCTGGCAGCACAAGCCAGCCCGAATGACACCGTTTTTATTTTGGCTCGAGCCACTCAAGGCCCCCGCATGCCACTGGCCATTTTGCGTGCCCATGTTCAAGACTTACCACTCAAATTCACCCTGGATGACAGCCATGCCATGTCACCCCAAACCAGGCTGTCTCAATTTAAAACAGTGGTTGTGGAAGCGCGCATTTCAAAATCTGGCCAAGCCACCCCCCAAAGTGGGGATTTGACAGGTCAAACTTCATCGGTCAATCACCGAACTCAAGATTTGGAAGTTTTGATTGACAAATTTCAACCTTGAGCCCCCAAACTTCAATTTTTTATGAGGAACTGCCGTGTTCTTCGTCACATGATGTCATTGCGCGCCAGCCCAACAAATCCACGCTTGCTCGATCGATTTTAAGATGAAGCCGTGCAACACGAATCCAACTTTATTCAACAGCTTCCCCTGTTTCCGCTGTCAACGGTCTTGTTTCCAGGGGGGCTTTTACCCCTGCGTATTTTTGAAATACGCTACCTGGACATGATCAAGCGCTGCCACGCCAACGGCAGCGCTTTTGGGGTCGTGACCACCATGCCTTCATCATGGGATACACCCACCAAACCGGGCTTTGATGACTCCTCGCTGAGGTCAGAAGACGAGGATGGAATTGAAGGTTTTGCGCCAGAAACCTTCTACCCCACCGGAACCCTCGCCCATATACAGCAACTACAACACCCTCAGCCGGGGCTGATATCAGTTCGTTGCGTGGGCGGCCAACGGTTCAAAATTCTTACCAGTGAACAAAAAAAATTTGGCCTTTGGCTGGCCGATATCATGCTGATTGATCATGACCCGGTGATCCCCATTCCCGCAGACCTCATTCCTGCCAGCGAAACCTTGCAACAATTGGTTCGAAGTATGGAGCAACAATTGG
>JBEIRS010000278.1:0-2194 GCA_040375795.1 Methylibium sp. | reverse complement strand
CAGGTTGGCAACTAAGGCAAGGGCCGTTTTCTAAAACTCATTGGCCAGGACTGAAAAAACCGGGTTGGACGCTGCTGGTTCAAGGGGTAGATCGGTATGTGCAAGCAGCCCATGAATTGCTCTCCCACTTTCGTTTTGTGCCTGATGCCCGACTGGATGACTTGATGGTCTCCTATGCCACGGATCAAGGGGGTGTAGGGCCTCATTTTGATTCTTATGATGTATTTTTATTGCAGGTGCATGGTCAGCGTCGTTGGCGTATTGGAAGACTGAAGCAAGCCGATTTGTTGCCGAATATGCCTCTAAAAATTCTTGCGAATTTCGAGGCCGAACAAGAGTTGGTACTTGATCCCGGCGATATGCTGTACCTTCCACCCCGCTGGGCCCATGATGGCATTGCAGAGGGCGAGTGCATGACCTGTTCGATTGGTTTTCGATCTCCTGCCAAAGATGAATTTGCATGTGAGGTTTTGCAGCGCATTCTGGATGCGGCACAAGATGACGCCGACGATGCCGACGACGACGCTGCCAACCACTCTGGAAAAGTGCGGCATAGCGCCAAGCCCCTTTACCGGGACCCCAATCAAACCGCGACCGCCTATCCTGCGCGTATCCCTGAAACCATGCAGCAATTTACCTTGAACGCCGTGCTGCGTTGGGCATCTGACCCTCATCGATTATCTCAGGCACTGGGCGAATGGTTGAGCGAGCCAGCAGCAGGTGGGGGCCATGAAGCACCTCAAAGTATTGAGGGTCAGCAGGGCATCTTCCTTGACCCATGCACCCGAATGCTTTATGACGATCGCCACTTGTTTATCAATGGTGAATCTTATCGATCCTCAGGCCGCGATGCGCGTCTCATGCGATTTTTGGCCGACCAGCGACAGCTTTCTGCAGCCCAAGTCGCCAAATTATCTGCTGATGCCCTGGCTTTACTACACAATTGGGCAGAAGAAGGCTGGGTAAGGCCTGTGGCTTCCTCATCCAGTGTTTAGCTTCATCCGTCTGCCTCAACACCGAGACCGGCCCTGGCGCTCCGCGCGCAAGAGCGCTGTCGGTGCTGACCTCCCTGCTGTTATTTCTCAAGTCTCTTGAAGAGCGCCTAAAATCCACAGATTCCACGGATCTTTTCATCGCTTTGCCCCATGAGCCTGTCAACGCGTCAATTTTTTGTCACCACCGCCCTGCCCTACGCCAATGCCCCTTTTCATATTGGGCATATGATGGAATACATCCAGGCTGACATTTGGGTGCGCTTCCAGCGCATGCGCGGCCACACGGTTCATTTTGTCTGTGCCGATGATGCCCATGGTGCCCCGATCATGATCGGGGCCGAAAAAGCAGGCAAAACACCTCAGCAATTCGTGGCCGATATTGCTGCTGATCGACCACGATACCTTGATGGTTTTCACATCTCGTTTGACCACTGGCACTCCACCGATTCGCCCGAAAACCATGCTCTGGCCCAGGAAATTTATCGGGCCTTGAAAAATTCGGGCTTGATACGCACTCAGTCGGTCGAGCAGTTTTTCGATACTGTCAAGGGGATGTTTTTGCCCGATCGCTACGTCAAGGGCGAATGCCCAAAATGCGGTGCCAAAGATCAATATGGCGACTCTTGTGAGGCTTGCGGCGCGGTCTATAACCCGACTGATTTAAAAAACCCTTATTCAACCCTGACTGGCGCCACCCCAGTTCTCAAGAGCAGTGAGCACTATTTTTTTCGCCTGAGTGACCCTCGCTGCGTCGAATTTTTGCACACTTGGATTCACGCAGGTCATCTGCAAAGCGAAGTTCTCAACAAAATCAAAGAATGGTTCAACACAGATGATGGCGGCAAAATCGGGCTGACTGACTGGGACATCAGCCGGGATGCCCCTTATTGTGGAATTGAAATTCCCGATGCTCCGGGTAAATTTTTCTATGTCTGGCTGGATGCCCCGATTGGCTACTTGGCGTCATTGTCGGCACACTTTCAGAAAATAGGCCAGGATGTCAACACATTTTTGAACCACCCTGCCACAGAGCAAGTGCATTTTATTGGCAAGGACATCACCTACTTCCACACCCTGTTTTGGCCTGCCATGCTCAAATTCAGTGGGCGCAAAGTGCCTGACAAAATTTTCGTGCACGGCTTTATTACCCTGGGTGGCGACAAGATGAGCAAAAGTCGCGGCACGGGAATTTCCCCACT
>JBEIRS010000273.1:0-2300 GCA_040375795.1 Methylibium sp. | reverse complement strand
CCCAACAGATTGATGCCCCTGAAGTTGCCTCAAACCGGCACGGTTTGCCTCTGCAAGAAAATTCTGATTCAAGCTCGAATGACGTAAGTGAAATGGGACGTTCATTCTTGAGCGGCATTCGACACTGACTTTGTTTTCATATAGATCAGAAGCATCAATAAAATCATAAAGAGATTGGGCTTTTTGAATATTACGTGCTTCAATGGCGGCCAAGCCTGTGAGGTTGCCGTGAGTTTGTCGTTTGAGCCATTGAAAAACCAAGCCTGTGATGTAAATGGCATAGCTTGGAGGAGTGTTGTACATGGATTGATGCTTGGCGACGGTCTTGAAATTAAACACCGACGGGCAAATTGGTAAAGCTTCGGTAAGCAGACTTTCATGCACGAACACAAGAGTCAATCCAGCAATGCCTACATTTTTTTGTGCGCCGCCATAGGCCAAACCAACCCGTGCCCAATCAATGCTTCGCGAGGCCAGGTTCGAAGAACAATCCATCACCAAAGGGGCATGGCATCCTAAGCTTTGAAGGTCGGGGATCTCATGAAACTCAACGCCGTCAATAGTTTCGTTGCTGCAAATGTGCACATAAGCTGGGGTGGGTGTGAGCTTCCATTGTGATATGGCAGGAATACTGAGGGGCAAGGGTTGCACCTGGGCTGCAAGATGAGTCCGACCATAACGAGCTGCCTCTTTGAATGATTTCTGAGACCACGCACCCGTGACGATGAAATTCATGACGGGAGCGGAAGCGTCTGGGGGGAGTAAATTTAGTGGAACGATGGCATTTTCTGCCAGCCCACCTCCTTGCATCAAAAGAATGTGAAACTCGGGGGGCACTGAAAGAGTTTCACGAATATCTCCCAGAGTTTGTTTCAGGATTGAAGCAAACTCTGGGCCGCGATGGCTTATTTCCATGACACTCATGCCACAGCCTTGCCAGTCAATCATTTCATCGGCGGCTTGTTGCAAAACCTCAAGAGGAAGTGTGGCAGGACCTGCCGAGAAATTGAAGGGCCGTGTCATCGTCAATCCATCAAATTGAATTCTAAAATGCCAGTCAAATGCACTCAAGGGGCGCCTGATGATGGGCGCTGGCGTTTAAGGGGCGGAAGGCTTGGCTTGGGCAGGTACTGATTTTTGGGAAGGCTTGATAGGGAGTACCGAGGGCTCGGTGGTTGAGGCCTTTTTTTGAGAAGCTGCTGAAAAACGATTGGCGAGACGACTTTGCAGGTTTTGAATTTGGGGTTCGATGTGTGATCGAGCGTCTGAGATGATTTTTTCTGTCAGCCGCTTTTGCATTTCTGGCCCCATGTCATGGAGTTTGCGATTCACCGGAGATTCCAAGATGGCAATGAGTTGTTTGAGTTCTTCAGTGGAAAAGTTTTCCTCCAGCATGGCTCCGAGAGTCAAGGGAGCGGCCTGTAGCGCTTTGCTGCGAACCAGCGGGGTGGTGTCATCAAGGAATTTTTGAATGTCTTCCCGGGCGCCTTTGAGCACGTCGGCCCGTTGTTCCGGGGCCACTCGTGTTTGAAGGGCTGCATCAGCTTGTTGAATCAATTGATGGGCCGGTTGTTGAATCAGGCCGTCAGCAACCCCTTCAATGATGCTGCGTTGCAGCGTCAGTAATTTTTCAACCAGATCTTTTTTGGACACGTCAGAAGGGGGAGCGGTATCAGCATGAACCTCAACAACACGCCCTATCAAAGCAATTGACAAAGCCAACAAGGTGAGTGTTCGAGAAATACGGGGAAAGCGAATGGTCATGTGAGATCCTGGGTTTGGTCATCGAAAGCCCCGGTATCAGGGCTGAAACCAGCCTCTGGGCTGCTTTCATTTGCGTCGTTTTCGACGATGCGTTGTAGGCCGATCAATTGAGAGCCTGCATCAAGGGCCATGAGGGTGACCCCCTGTGTGGCGCGCCCCATTTCTCGGATTTCAGCCACCCGGGTTCTGACTAGCACCCCTTTGTCGGTGATCAGCATGATTTCATCATTGGGGTGCACCAGGGTCGCCGCCACCACCTTGCCATTGCGTTCGCTTTGTTGAATGGCGATCATGCCTTTAGTACCCCGACCGTGGCGGGTGTATTCGAGAATGCTGGTGCGTTTTCCAAAGCCATTTTCAGTGGCAGTCAAGACACTTTGGGTTTCATCGTGGGCCACCAGCATGGCAATCACACTTTGGCCGTCATCTAGGGCCATGCCCCGCACTCCACGGGCGTTTCGGCCCACTGAGCGAACATCGTTTTCGTCAAATCGAACGGCCTTGCCGCCATCACTGAATAGCATCACATCGTGATG
>JBEIRS010000321.1:0-1698 GCA_040375795.1 Methylibium sp. | reverse complement strand
GGATAACTTGACACGGCCTTGTTCATCAGTCTCAAGTACTTTGACCTTGACAAGCTGCCCCTCTTTGAGAAAATCAGTGATTCTTTCAACGCGCTGATGAGCAATTTGACTGATATGCACCAACCCATCTTTGCCGGGGAGAAGGTTGACCAAGGCACCAAAATCTAAAATTTTGGTGACTGTACCTTCATAAACCTTACCAATTTCAATTTCGGCAGTAATTTCTTCGATACGGCGCTTTGCTTCAGCCGCACTGTCAGGCTCGGTGGATGCGATGGTGATGGTGCCATCTTCTTCGATATTGATCTGGGTGCCCGTTTCTTCAGTAAGTGCGCGAATGACAGCCCCACCCTTGCCAATGACATCACGGATTTTTTCAGGATTGATTTTGATGGTGTAAAGACGAGGAGCGAAAGCAGATACCTCAGCCTTTGCTTGCCCCATTGAATCAACCATTTTGCCAAGAATATGCATCCGGGCTTCTTTGGCCTGGGCCAGGGCAACCTGCATGATCTCTTTGGTGATACCCTGAATTTTGATGTCCATTTGGAGGGCGGTAATGCCAGCATGGGTTCCTGCAACTTTGAAATCCATGTCGCCAAGGTGATCTTCATCACCAAGGATGTCTGTCAAAACAGCAAAACGATTACCATCTTTGATGAGCCCCATGGCAATACCGGCCACATGGGCTTTCAAGGGAACGCCAGCATCCATCAAAGCCAAGCAGCCACCGCACACTGAGGCCATAGACGAAGACCCATTGGATTCAGTGATTTCAGAAACAACACGCATACAGTAGGGAAATTCACTACGGCGTGGAAGGACGGGCACTAAAGCACGTTTGGCCAAACGGCCATGCCCGACTTCCCGGCGTTTGGGCGTACCTACGCGACCAGTTTCACCAGTGGCAAAGGGAGGCATGTTGTAGTGAAGCATAAAATGCTCTGAGAATTCGCCAGTCAAAGCATCAATTTTTTGAACGTCACGCTCCGTACCGAGGGTGGCAGCAACCAAAGCCTGGGTTTCTCCACGAGTAAAAAGGCTTGAGCCATGCACTCTGGGCAAAACGCTGTTGCGAATTTCAATAGGGCGAACCGTGCGAGTATCACGCCCGTCGATGCGCGGCTCGCCGGATAAAATCTGGCTGCGCACGATGTTGGCTTCAAGATCAAATAAAAGGTTGTCTACCTTGACTTCATCAAAAATAAGACCTTCGGCCTGTAAAGCTGATTTGGTTGTAGCGTAAACCGATCGTGTGGCTTCGGTGCGAGTCTGCTTGGATCGAATTTGGTAGGCTGCACGAAGAGGGCCTTCGGCGAGTGCGGCCACCCTGGAAATAAAAAGGTTATCTTTGGGGGGCGGTTGCCAGTTCCAGGCGGGTTTACCTGCTTCACGCACAAGATCATTGATGGCAGCGATCGCAATATGGCCTTGCTCGTGGCCAAATACCACACCGCCGAGCATGATCTCTTCACTGAGCTCTTGGGCCTCAGATTCAACCATCAAGACAGCCGCCTGAGTGCCTGCGACGACCAAATCCATTTGAGTCTCTGAGAGCTGAGACTTGTTGGGATTCAGAACATACTCACCATGGATATACCCCACACGAGCAGCTCCGATGGGGCCATTGAAGGGTACTCCTGAAATGGCCAGTGCAGCACTGGATGCAATCATGGAGGGAATATCAGGGGCGACTTC
>JBEIRS010000187.1:0-3553 GCA_040375795.1 Methylibium sp. | reverse complement strand
GAGTGTGCCTCGCCTTTTTCAAACATCAAAACAACCACCAGCATACGGCCGTCTTGGGCGCGGTGCAATAACTCGGCAGACATGTCATAAATTTTGCCCTCGATATGTTCTTGGGCAGGCGTGTGAAAGCGGATGGACTTCAGTTCATAACGTTGCCCGCGAAGGTTTATAACACTTCCTGGCGCCACCTGGACGTGAATTCCTCGGCCATCATCTCGCACGTTGAATTCTGAAGATTGATATTCAAAGCTTAATGGCTCCAGATGAACCTGAATACTGTTTCGCAGGTCGACAGGGCTTTGGCGCTTGCCTGAACCACATAAGGCAAACTCTGGACTGATACGCGCCCATGCTGCGGGGCCTTGATTGCCTTGATAAGACCAAGCGATGTCGGCTGGTCGGTCTGCGCCCTCGGGCTTGATGCGACCCCTTGAGCCAGGGCCGTTGGATGGATGGGAAGCCCGACGAGCGGCCAGGGTGGCCGATGCTGAGGGTGATCGCAGGCTCAGATGCAGTTCACCGGGCATGCTTAACCTGCGTATCAGGCGAACTCTGATGTGCTCCATCTCAAGGTCTTCAGGATGGAGACTCTCAGCAGGAGAGTCTTCTGAATCGGTGCGATTTTTCAATGAACTTTTCAATCGATCACGCACCATTTCCATGGGATCTGGCAATTCCGAGTTCAACGATGATTGTTCAGAGGGGCGAGGGGGCTTGATATGTTGACGCTCAGAAGCCGAATGAGCAGGATTCAAGCCTCCCCCTAAGTACAAAAAAATCAATAACGTAGCTGCCACACGGCGCCACCTCAGTCGATGATCCTCGGGCCTGTGCATGACATATTCCCAATTTTTCAAAATGAACACTGAGGCAATCTCTGCAATACCCTTTGCAAAAATTGCCATATTTCTTTTGAAATATATCGACCACTCGCCTGATGGCCTTGAGGGGATTGGATGGTTGGCCTGGTTTGCCAAACAGTGTGGATGAAGAATAAGGGCTGATATTTTGTGAGGCAGTAAAATCAATAATGATGCTGCCGGTCAATGACCCCTGAAATACCTTCGCCCCGGCGCAAGGTGTGGATTTTTTCAGCAATTTGTTGCATGCTTGGTTCAAGCAAGTTGACCGCTGAAATATGGGGTGTGATGCTGATGCGAGGTTCTTGCCAAAAGGGGTGGTCCACAGGAAGGGGCTCAAAGCGCATGACATCAAGGCGTGCGCCGCTCAGGGTGCCGGTGTGTATGGCCTCCAGCAGGTCGGCTTCTAGGAGGTGCGCGCCCCGGGCCACATTGATCAAGTAGGCGCCTGGGGCCAATGGCTGAAACAACCTTCGGTTTAAAATGTTTTCAGTTTCCGGGGTCAAGGGTAAAAGGTTGATCAAGCAGTTCAGACCTTGCAAAAATTGAGGCAGGCCCTGAGCGCCATGTTTGCAGGGCACCTTGGCTTCTGGTTTTTCCCGCCGGCTCCAGCCCCGCACATCAAACCCCAAAGAAGCCAAAGCACAGGCCACCGCAGAACCCAATACCCCCAAACCAAGAATACCAATGTGAAAGTGGTTTTTTGAGGGGGCTGACAGCACATGCCATTGCCCCTGGCGGCGGTAGTTTCCGTATTCTTCAAAGCGACAGTAATGATGAAGTACGGCATGAAGCACATAATCCACCATTTGGGAGGCCATTCCGGCGTCTTCGAGCCGCACCAATGGAATCCTGTCTGGCAGGGTGGCGATGGGGTCTTGAAGAGCCTGCAATAGGCTGTCTACCCCCGCCCCAAGGTTAAAAACAGCTTTTAAATCAGGGCGGTCGATCAATAAATGGGCAGGGGGGTGACGGGTAATGAGGTAATCCGCAGCGTGGTCATCACCCGGTGTCCAGAGGCGAATATGGGCCTCTGGGAGGTGCTGCTGCAAGCATTGCATCCAGGGTTGAGCATCGTGAGGGTAGGCATAGAACAAAATGTTCATGGCAGGATTCAATTCATTGCATGACGCAGTGCGCGCCATGTTTCACGAGGGCCCAATAATCTGGGCCGTGGCCATCAGTTCTTTGAGCAAGGCCATGGAGGCCGATGCAGGCATACTGAAGGGGTTGAGCTCGGCTGTGTCAGAGTATTTCAGTAAAAGGGCTTGGTTGACGCGTTGCAGGTTCACCTGCCCCATCGACCAACTGGCAAAAGTGCGCTCAGAAATTTCCTCAAGGCTCAATAATTCGACATCGCGGTGTCGAGCGTCTTGGATGATGCGGCCATAAAGCCCACTGACCGAGGATCTGCCGCCTTCAAGCACTTGTAAAAATACCTCACCGGAAATGCACAACACCCCCGTAATTCCATTGGCTGGATTGTTAGCCTTGGATTTTTTCAAGATGTCCATCAGCTCATCGTGGGTGATTTCAACTTTGGCCCGGCTGGCATACATTAAGCGTACAAGCATGACTTTCCCCTTGACGGTCAGTGGTTTTTTTGGCTCAGCAGTGATAAAAACTCGCGTCGGAGGGTGGCATCTTTCAAGAAAGATCCACGCATGACACTGTTGGTCATTTTTGAGTCACTGTCTCGCACACCGCGCCAGTGCATGCAAAAATGATCAGCTTCCATCACAATCGCCAAGCCATCAGGGTTGACGCGATGTTGAAGCTCATCAGCGAGCATGACCACTGCTTCTTCTTGAATCTGGGGGCGGCTCATGATCCAGTCGCAGATACGAACATACTTGGACAAGCCGATCAGGTTAGAGTGTTCATTTGGAAGCACCCCGACCCATACCCGGCCAATGATGGGGCACAGGTGATGCGAGCAGGCACTACGAACCGTGATTGGCCCAACCATCATCAGCTCATTGAGCCGGGAGAAGTTCGGAAATTCTGTGACTGACGGCATCGGCACATAGCGGCCCCGAAAAACCTCTTCAAGGAACATTTTTGCGACTCGCTTGGCCGTCTCTTGTGTGTTGTGGTCTTGGCGGGTGTCAATCACCAGGGCTTCGAGAACCTCTTGCATTTTGGCCTGAACTTCAGCCTTGAGTTCGTCAAGTTCTCCTTCGCGAATGAAGCTGGCGATATTGTCATTGGCATGGTAGCGGCACCCGGCACTGACCAAACGATAGCGAATACGTTCTGAAGCGTTCAAGGTGGCCAATTCATCTTCGCTTCGAAAAATAGGAGGCGGTTTGGAGGTCATAAGAGATGTTTTGGTGGGATCAGCGTGCAGGGTCTGAAGCTTGCCATGAAGATGGAACAAAACACCCGACGAAACTGAAAAAAACCGAAAGCAAAAACATGCTTTGGATGATGCTCATGAGAATCAGGCTGGCGAACGACAACAGATAATCGATTTGGAGGGCCATCATGAGGCCAGAGACAAGCAGCCAGGCTGTGCTACTCAGAATAAACCATGCCAATCCGTAGAGAGTGAACGCCCATTTGTTTTTCCAAAGAGCCATTAAACTGAAAATAAGTGAGCGTAACACGGGTTGCTGGCCCCAAAAAACCAAGCCTGGCGTATGCCAAAATACCAGGGAGACTAGGCTGACCAAGCCCATGCTGAGTAAAGT
>JBEIRS010000272.1:0-2309 GCA_040375795.1 Methylibium sp. | reverse complement strand
TACCGTCAAGAAAATGCGTAAGTATACGCAGGTTTTTTCGGCGCAAACACATCTTGAAGACTGTGTTTGCATGGGCAGGCACGATGCTCCCGACTGCACCCAGAACGATTCTAGCGTCTAGGGATGCAGCATGGCCGTTACCGGCCATGCTTTCCATGGGGAGCACCGTGGTGGGTGCGAGCTTTTTGAAATCAAGGTTTTGCAGGTGAATCAATCAGGCCGCGTAAAGGGTCTTCAACACCCTCTCGACCACCTTCATTGATCTGTTGTTCGAAAACCTTGTCAGCGTCCACCTTGATGCCAGTGTCCCCTCCGCGACTCACCAGGCCCGGGAAAACGATCAGCAGGGCCACCATCAAGAGCTGAATCACCACGAAGGGAATCGAGCCATTGTAAATTTGCCCAGTGGTGACTTTAGCCACTTGCTTGCCCGTCACTTTGTCAAGGTAGTCATGGGCTGGAGCCACACTGCGTAGGTAAAACAAGGCAAAACCAAAGGGTGGGTGCATGAAAGAAGTTTGCATATTCACCGCCAGCAACACACCAAACCATACCGGGTCAATGCCTAACTTGATGGCTACAGGCCCCAAGAGAGGAACAATGATGAATGACAACTCAAAAAAATCAAGAAAGAAAGCCAGCAAAAAGACCATGATATTGACCACAATCAGGAAGCCGAGTTGCCCTCCTGGCAGGCTGGTCAAGAGCTCTTCAACCCAGTGATGACCACCAACCCCCGTGAAAGTGAGGCTGAAGCAAGTGGCGCCAATCAAGATGAAAATCACGAAGCAGGAGAGCTTCATGGTGCTGTCCATGGCTTGGCGCAATAGTTTCATGGTGATGCGTTTGCGCATCATGGCCATCACCAAGGCACCCACGGCCCCCATGGCGCCGCCCGCTGTGGGGGTGGCAATGCCGAGGAAAATGGTTCCAAGCACCAAAAAAATCAGTGCCAGAGGAGGAATGAGCACAAAAGTCACTCGCTCGGCCATCTGAGATAACAAACCCAGCTTGAAAACCTTATTGACCACAGACAACACAAAAGCCACCCCCACACCCAGACACATGGAAGTCACGATGACTTCATCCGTCGGGGTGCCTTCAGGGCGAGATTTGGCAAAAGCCACAGCGAAAGCCACTGAAAGCAAGGCCAAGACCCCCAAAGAGGGCAAACCTGAAGAGCCATTGTTTTCACGGATCGTACGCGCTTCTTTGGGTAAAGCTGGAACCCAACTGGGCTTGAAAATCGCCAAAATCACGACATAACCGACATACATGCTCGTGAGTACAAAACCCGGAATAAAAGCCCCCTTGTAAAGGTCACCCACACTTTGGCCCAATTGGTCTGCCATGATGATCAGTACGAGCGACGGCGGAATGATCTGGGCCAAAGTACCTGAGGCGGCAATCACCCCTGTGGCCAGCCGACGATCATAACCGTAGCGCAGCATGATGGGAAGAGAAATCAGGCCCATCGAAATCACAGAAGCGGCGACCACACCAGTGGTTGCAGCAAGCATGGCACCGACCAGAATAACCGCAAAAGCCAAGCCACCACGGATGGGCCCAAACAATTGGCCAATCGTATCGAGCAGATCTTCTGCCATCCCTGATCGCTCCAGGATGAGCCCCATCAAGGTGAAAAAGGGAATGGCCAGCAGAGTGTCATTTTGCATGATGCCGAAGATCCGCAATGGCAAAGCCTGCAAAAGACTCAAGTTCAACAGCCCCAGCTCAATTCCGATAAAACCGAAAAACAAGCCGCAGGCAGCGAGAGAAAATGCTACCGGGTAACCCAACAGCAAAAAAAGCACCAGCGAACCGAACATGATCGGCGCCAGGTTGTGTGCAACGAATTCCATTATTTTTTGACTCCGGTCACTTGACGAGCAGCTTGGGCTGCTACGGCTTCACGTTCAGCCACTTCTTTTTGCAACAAAAACTCAGCCAGTTCTTCCTCGGCAGTTTTGCCCTGAGGTTTTTGAGTGGGGTCTGGGATCTTGCCCGCCAAAAAGGCAAAGCGCTTGATCAACTCAGAGAGCCCCTGCAAGCCCAACAACAGCAACCCTAGGGGCAACAGTGCAAACACTGGCCAGCGGATCAAGCCACCGGCATTGGCTGACATTTCACCGGTGAGGTAAGCATTCGTGACAATCGGCCAACTGAGGTAAATCAAGAAACCGACAAAGGGAAACAAAAAGCAGCAGATGCCAAAAATATCGATGTAAATCTGCTTTTGTTTAGAAAATTTCCCTGAAATCACATCGATTTTGACGTGCTCTTGATTCAAAAGCGTATACCCAGAGGCC
>JBEIRS010000063.1:0-6865 GCA_040375795.1 Methylibium sp. | reverse complement strand
GCCAAGCACCTCTGCTGCCTCTCCAATGCCAACGTATCTATCCATATTGATTAGTTTAGAACAGTTGTGGATAGATTTCAATTAAACTGTTTAAGCCCCTGCCTGATTCAGACCGAACCTTGATCAGCCCTTTAAAGAGGGGGGGTATCGACTCCAGCAGGCCTGACGGGCAAGCGAGAAAAGCCATTCGGGCGCCATTGAAAGACTTCTGCGCGCAGATGATTGGGCTGATCCATATCCCAGTCGCTCAAAATATACCGGGTAAAATGGGGGCTGAGGGCTTGGTGGCCTGGACGATGGGTATGCCCGTGAATCAAAACTGGACATCCTGTTTGGCTCAAGTGCTCAAGCATGGTCAAGGAGTCCAGGTCATGCCACTCAGATTCTGTACGCTGGGCTTGGTGCATTTGGCTGCCTTGGCGCAAGCGGCGAGCAATTTCTTGGCGTTCAGACAGAGGCTTCGAGAGAAAATTCTGTTGCCACTGGGGGCTGCGCACCATTGATCGAAAAGCCTGATAAGGCTTGTCTGAGAGGCACCAGGCATCCCCGTGAGTCAAAAGAACGTGCTGCCCCCAGGCATTGACCGTAGTGGGGTCTGATAGCAGCCGCATGCCGCATGCGTGAGCCATATCCGGGCCAATAAGAAAGTCCCGGTTGCCGACCATAAAAGCCAAGGCACGATGCTGGCTAAAGGAGTGAAGCCACTCAACCACCTCGGCTTCAAAGCTTTGCGTGCGCGCGTCGTCTCCAAGCCAAACTTCAAAAAAGTCCCCCAGAATGATGAGCGCATCAGCCTGGGTGTTGGCAAGGTAGTGTCGAAAAGTCGCCAGCGTTTGGGGAACCTCAGGACTGAGGTGCAGGTCACTGATGAAATCAATCTGTTCCCACGCCTTTGGAACTTTCCAGAATGCATTCATGGCCGGGGCATGCACTTTTTTGATGATGTATTGAATCAGTTGATGACGACTTGCGTGATGATGACATCATCGATCGGAACGTCTTGGTGGAAGCTCACGGTGTGGGTTGAAACCTTTTCAATCGCGTCAACCACTTCGGTGCCTTGAGTGACTTTGCCAAACACCGCATAACCCCATTCATTACCGCTTTCTGAGCGAAAATTGAGAAAATGATTGTCAGTGACATTGATGAAAAACTGGGCCGTGGCCGAGTGTGGATCGGAGGTGCGCGCCATGGCCAAGGTGTATTTCATGTTTTTCAAACCGTTATTGGCCTCGTTTTTGATGGGCAATTGAGTGTCTTTTTGCTTCAGCCCAGGCTCAAAACCCCCACCTTGGATCATGAAGCCTTTGATAACACGATGAAAAATGGTGCCATCGTAGTGCCCTTTGGTGGCATAGTCGATAAAATTTGCGGTGCTCAGGGGCGCCTTAACCTCATCAAGTTCAATGTGAATGATGCCTTGATTGGTGTGAATTTGCGCGGTTTTGCTCATAACATGCTTCTTTCGTGAAGTAAAAATGCGAGGGCTATTGATGCGGCTGGTGAATTATTTTTGAACACTGGCTTGGATGATCATCATCGGCGTGACGGGAACATCACTGTAAGATCCCTTCTGGGTGGTCGGCGTGGCGCGGATTTTGTCAACGACATCCATGCCTGAAACCACGGTACCAAACACGGCATAGCCCTGACCATCACGGGCTTGCTCAGCATTCAAAAAATCATTGTTTTGAACATTGATGAAAAACTGAGCAGTGGCTGAATTGTGATCGGGCCTGCGAGCCATGGCCACAGTACCACGCTGATTTTTGAGCCCATTACGGCTTTCCAGAGGAATGGGTGGGCGGGTCGGTTTTTCGACCATGTCGGGTGTCATGCCTCCGCCTTGGATCATGAAGTTCGGAATGACCCGGTGAAAAATCGTGCCATCGTAATGCCTGTCTTTGACGTACTGGAGAAAGTTGGTCACGGTTTGAGGAGCTTTGGCAGCATTCAATTCAATCACAATATCGCCAGCCGAGGTATTCAGGAGCACCTTTTGTGCCCATGCCACGCTGCCTGGGCCCATCCAGCCAGCAAGCAAAACCGCAAGAATACGCGGAGCAAAGCAAGGTATCAAGAGTTTCATGGGGCTGATCTTTCTGGAGGTTTGGATAGAAAATGGTTCAGTAAACCCGAGGTTGGCAAGGCAAAATCCCGTGAGACCATGCGTTGCAGCACGCTAAAGATGCTAAGGTGGGGCGTGGCTGCATCGCTATACTCACCAAACTTTTCATCATCATTGTAGATCGTGTGTTGGTTCCTGGTGGGTTCCAATGCTTACTGCTTTCTCCCTGTCACCCATGACCCTGCGAATTTTCAATAGCCTGTCTCGGCAGGTTGAAGTTTTTCATTCGATCGAGCCTGAGCATGTGCGCATGTACGTTTGTGGCATGACCATTTACGACTATTGTCACATGGGGCATGCCCGTTTGATGATGGCTTTTGATGTGGTCACCCGGTGGTTGCGTGCCTCTGGATACCGCGTCACTTACGTGCGCAACATCACTGACATTGATGACAAAATTATCAAGCGCGCCCTAGAGCGGGGCATTCCGATTGCCCAGTTAACGGCTGAAATGACCGCTGCAATGCATCAGGATGTCGCCGCTTTGGGCATCGAGCCCCCCACCCATGAACCCCAGGCAACCGCCTACATACCCCAAATGCTTGATATGGTGAGCATACTGGAAGCCAAGGGCCTGGCCTATCGCACCCCCTCAGGTGATGTGAATTTTGCTGTGCGCAAGTTTCCTCATTATGGGCGTCTTTCAGGCAAATCACTGGATCAGCTTCGAGCCGGAGAGCGTGTGGTGGTTGATGACAGCAAACAAGATCCCTTGGATTTTGTTCTCTGGAAAGCCGCCAAACCGCAAGAGCCGAAAGATGCGCAATGGCCCAGCGTTTTTGGGGTCGGTCGTCCAGGTTGGCATATTGAGTGTTCCGCCATGGGGTGTGCTTTGCTGGGCGAGCAGTTTGATATTCACGGTGGTGGCCTTGATTTGCAATTTCCGCACCATGAAAATGAAATTGCCCAAACCGAAGGTGTGACTGGGCGGCCTTGGGTCAAGATATGGATGCACAATGGCTTTTTGAATGTAGACAATGAAAAAATGTCCAAATCATTGGGCAATTTTTTCACCATTCGCGATGTACTAAAACAATTTGACGGTGAAACCCTGCGGTTTTTCATGTTGCGCACTCACTACCGCAGCCCTTTTAATTTCAGTGATGCACACTTAGAAGATGCCCGTGCGGCCTTGCGCCGCCTTTACACTGCCCTTGAGGGAGTACAGATCCTTGATGCTGATCTTGATTGGTCTCACCCGCAAGCCCAGCGCTTTCGCGCTGAAATGAATGAAGATTTCAATACGCCAGGAGCCCTCGCTGTGTTGTTTGAGTTGGCCCATGAACTCAATCGTGAACGTTCACCATCACAGGCTGCCTTGCTACGGGGTTTGGGTGGTATTCTTGGCTTGCTTCAACAATACCCCACTTCATTTTTGCAGGCCGCCCAACCGGGGCAGTTGGAGGGCCCTGACGAAGCGAGCATTCAACAGGCGATCCATGATCGGCAGGCGGCCAAGCAAGCGAAAAATTTTGCCTTGGCTGACGAAATTCGCCAGCGTTTAGCTAATCAAGGAATACTCTTGAAAGACTCTCCCCAAGGCACCACCTGGGTGAGAGCCTGATGGCCAAGGCTTCTACTCTAGGTTTTGTCAGCCCAGACTACTGGGATGAGGCTTGCCGTCATCTGTCCGAGCGTGACCGCGTGATGCAAAAACTTATTTCATTGTTTGGAGAAGCCCGTCTTCAAAGCAAGGGCGATGCCTTCACCACGCTGGCACGCTCGATCGTTGGCCAGCAAGTTTCGGTGCAATCGGCTCAGGCGGTCTGGGATCGGTTGGTGGCTCTGGCAGGCTGTACAGCGGGCCACATCCAGCCCACCATGATTTCACAACTTCTCCCAGAGGCAATGCGCCAGGTGGGCTTATCAAGTCGTAAAATCGAGTATCTGAAAGACCTCACAGCATATTTTCAGGCTCGCTTGGTTCATGTATCACCGTGGCACACAATGAATGATGAGCGCATCATCGAAGAATTGGTCGCAATTCGTGGTATTGGCCGCTGGACGGCTGACATGTTCCTGATTTTTCATTTGATGCGCCCCAATGTGCTCCCCCTCGATGACCGAGGCTTGGTCAAGGGGATCAGTTTGAATTACTTCAGTGGTGAGCCCGTGTCACGCACCGAGGCCCGGGAAATCGGTGAGGCCTGGGCTCCTTATCGATCGGTCGCCACTTGGTATATTTGGCGCAGCCTAGACCCTGTGCCTGTCGACTACTGACCGTGTGTCCATCGCAGTCAACAAGATGTAGAAGGTACCCCCATGAGCAAACGTCATTTTCTTGATTTTGAACAAGCTGTTGCTGATCTGGAAACAAAAATTGAAGAACTTCGTTATGTTCAAAGCGAGTCTGCGGTGGATATTTCCGAAGAAATCGAGCGTTTGAGCAAAAAAAGCCAACAGCTCACAAAAGACATTTATTCCAGCTTGTCACCCTGGCAAGTGACTCAAATTGCGCGTCATCCACAACGCCCCTACACCCTGGATTATGTCCATGAAATTTTCACGGAGTTCCAGGAAATGCACGGAGACCGGCATTTTGCGGATGATCAATCCATTGTGGGGGGGCTGGCGCGTTTCAATGGCCAGGCTTGTATGGTCATTGGCCACCAAAAGGGTCGAGACACCAAAGAGCGCAGTGTGCGCAATTTTGGCATGTCCAGGCCTGAAGGTTATCGCAAGGCCCTTCGGCTCATGAAAACCGCTGAAAAATTCGGCTTGCCAGTGCTGACTTTCGTTGACACCCCAGGGGCCTATCCAGGGATCGGGGCCGAAGAACGTGGCCAGTCTGAGGCGATTGGTCGAAACATCTATGAAATGGCACAATTGGAGGTGCCCATCATCACGACCATCATCGGCGAGGGGGGGTCTGGCGGAGCCCTTGCCATCAGCGTTTGTGACCAAATGCTGATGTTGCAGTATGCTGTTTATTCTGTCATTTCTCCAGAAGGCTGTGCCTCGATTCTCTGGAAAACCGCAGAGCGGGCTGCTGATGCCGCCGAAGCGCTCGGCATCACTGCCCACCGGCTCAAGGCATTGGGTCTGGTTGATAAAATCATCAATGAGCCTGTTGGGGGCGCCCACCGCGACGTGAAACAAATGGCCGCCTATCTTAAGCGAGGCCTGTCTGACGCCCTGCGTCAAGTCAGTGACCTCAAAACCAAAGATTTATTGCAACGTCGTCATGATCGACTGCGCGCTTACGGTCGCTTTACAGACACAACTGAACGCTGAATTCCAGCGTTTTTCATGTGGCCGTGCCCCACTGGTGGCTGTGGCCTACAGTGGTGGCCGCGATTCCACTGCTCTTTTGCACGCACTTTGGCGCTTATCTGCGTATCAGGGTGCGGCGGGCCTTCGGCCCTTTCGGGTGCTGGCACTGCATGTCCATCATGGTTTGAGCTTGGCGGCCGATGACTGGTTGGCACACTGCCAAGCTCAATGTGAAGCCTGGTCTCAAGTCGGTCCCTCTTTGGCTTTGCGCTACACCCGCCTCACAGAACGCCCTGTTCGAGGTGAAAGCATTGAGGCCTGGGCTCGTGTACAGCGCTACCGCGCTTTGTCGATCATGGCTCAACAAGAGGGGTCGTCTTGGGTTCTCATGGCGCATCATCGTCAGGATCAGGCTGAAACGTTCCTTCTTCAAGCACTGCGGGGTGCCGGGCCAGCCGGTCTGTCCTCGATGCGAGCGCGCCATCAAGATGAGGGGGGGACGGTTTGGCTCAGGCCCTGGCTGAGTCAAACCCGGGCCGGCCTTGACGCTTATGTGCATCATCATCAGCTTAAATTTATCGATGATGACAGCAACCTTAACCCGCGTTTTGCCCGCAATCGTTTGCGCCTTGCGGTCTGGCCGGTTTGGGCCCAAGCCTTCCCTGGGGCGGAGGCCGCTTTGGTCCAGGCCGCCCAACGGGCCCAGGAAGCCCAAGCTTGCCTGAACGATCTGGCCGAGATTGATTTACATCATATTGCCCCCAAGGGCCCTTTGCTTTTGGCCGCCTGGGCGCCACTGGCGGCCCATCGTCGAGCAAATGCTTTACACGCCTGGCTGGCTCGCGAATCTGGACTTCGTGTGACAAAACCTTGGTTTGAGCACTTATTGCAAGACTTGATCGACCCACTCGCCGGGCCAGCACAGTGGCCCCTGGATCAGCACCTTGTGCGACGTTATCGCGGCCAACTGACGATTGACTCGATCTCCACCACGGGCTTGCCCTGTCCTGCATCACCTGACACACTCACCCTCACTGAGCCGGGCGAATTTGAGGTGCCTTCTTGGGGGGGGTGCTTGAAGGTTTTTTTTGTCGAGTCAGGTGGGCTGGCCTGGGAACCCGGTATCGAACTGACCCTGCGGGCACGACGCGGAGGGGAGCGTTTCCAGAGCCAAATCGGCCGCCCTCCCCGCAGCTTGAAAAAACACTTTCAAGACGCTGCACACCCCCCGTGGCAGCGTCAAGCGCCTTTGGTCTACCAGGGGCAGGCCCTGTTGTTTGTGCCTGGCCTGGGCCTGGACGCGCGGTTGATGGCACCTGCGGGTCGGCTTCAGGTGGGTTTGGAATGGGAAAATACCCCATAATTTTGGCACAGCCTGCTGCCTGACCCACGTTCCTTGAAGTTTTTGTATCAGGCTGGGTGCTTTGGTCTGAAACAGCTAAAATCAGGCTTTTTCCGCAGGCATTTGGGCCTGCATTTGTTTGAACACTTTTTTTCCAATGGCACTCATCGTTCACAAATACG
>JBEIRS010000332.1:0-1590 GCA_040375795.1 Methylibium sp. | reverse complement strand
CATTTTTAGATAGCGTAGGTTTTAATCTTTCTAAAACAATAGGTAATTCATTCTTTCTTAAAAAGGGCAGGCTTGCTGACCAAATTAAACCAATACTTTCCTTGGGTGGTAATTGAAATGTTTGAAATAAAGCCTGGGTAAAATATAGTTTACCAAAATTTTCAGGCTTAGAATTTGGTTTTTGACGACGCAAGTTAATAGACTTTAAAACAAATTCTCTGGATAATTTGTCACTATCAACCCCTGTGACATCCATGCCTTGAGATATCAAATAAGCCGTTTCAGCGCCATCGCCAGTCCCTAAAACTAAGGCTGTGCCAGGCAAGGGTTGTTGGTTTTTGATGAATTGATTGATCAAACGAACCAAGGTGCCTTCCGGTGGGCGCCCCAGATTCATTTGATAATACGTTCGCCATGGTGATTCTTCAGACCCCGTACCCGTTTTTGGCCCTTGACCTGGCCCTCTGGGGCCCTGGCCGCCAGAACCTTGAGTGCCATCCAGTGCGGCAATGATCTCCGAAGTTACCTGGCCTTGGCGCAGCCTCCTGAGGGCCTCTTTCAGCTTGTCTGGATCCCCATTGATGGCCCGCCATAGAAGATCGGCATTGTCGGGAAATTGTTCTTGAAATTTTTCCCACTGGGTATGTTCATCGTCAGTCAGCTTGGGTATTCGAGATGGAATACCTGTGCTGCTGGTGAAAGAGTTTTTTGTTGTTTGCAATTTTTTGAGAAGGATTCTCAATTTTTCGAGTTTGGATGTGAATATTTTCTTGCTATCATCATCAGGGCGTTGATGATAAACTTGAATTGCTTGATTTAATTCTTGCCTGGCTTGAATAATACTTTTCCATAAAGGTTGCTTCTGGAGTGTTTCAAAATACTGGTCCTGCGCTAAATTTGATGGGTTGGGTGGTTTTATCCCTGGGTTTTTTAAAAGGTCGATTATTTTTCCTGCTTTTTGCACCAGGCTCAGGCTGGGGTCATTGGCCCATAATGTTAAAAGGGCCACAGTGTATTTGACGCTGGACTGTGACCCCACCCTAACACCAACCCCCAATCCGACCAAGGCTGCAGCCGTGAAATACAACATCGGCGGGGTGAGTAACCCTTTTACAAGCGTTGGCGTTTGGCTAAGTAAAGCAATCAACCCGGCTGAAGTTGATATAGAAACCAATAATTCAGGCAAGGGTTCAAGATCGGTTACCAGAGCCAGGTTGCTGGGATTGGAAGGGTTTTTCGGGAGCAAATCTGGCACGGTTGCCAGCATCGGTGAGGGGGTGAGAGTCATATAATAATTTCAAAAACACGTCAAAGGTTTGATGGTAATTTGTCGTTTGATGAACCTCAAAGGGCCTGGCATCGAGGCCTCTCTGATTTGGGGGCCAGTGTCTCGCTTCATCAGTCTGCGTCAGCACCGAGAGCAGCCTGGTGGCCCGCGCGCAAGGCGCCAACCACAGCGCCGCCTGGCGGCAGCGCGCAGATTGGTAAGGCCAAGCCGGGCCTTTGTTTTTGGGGGTCAAGGTGGCGTCCAATGGAAGCAATGTCATGCTTTGCTTGCCTGTATACGGCGTCTTCTACCACATTTTTGGT
>JBEIRS010000325.1:0-1671 GCA_040375795.1 Methylibium sp. | reverse complement strand
TGATTCTGGGTGGAGTTTGTGCTTGCGCCAGAGGTTCCAGGTGTCTTGGGTGCGCTCACGAACCTGCTTGCCTCGCTCAAGAACAATCGGTCGAAGCCCCATTTGAGCCAATGTCAGTGCAGCGAAAATTCCACAAGGCCCAAAACCAATCACCACCGGCCTTGTGGGGAGCCGCTCAGAGCCTTGTCGTGTACTTGTAAAGAAATTGGAAGGGGCCTGAGCCACGAGCCGGTAGCGGGTGTCGGGGGTAGGGCGAACATGGGGGTCGGACTGAAATTGCGTTAATATGACTGCTTCGTTTGGCACGGCAACATCAATTGTATAAACCAATTGAATGGCTGTTTTTTTGCGTGCATCGTAACTGCGCTTAAAAACATGCATGCTGAGCAGGTCGCTGTCGGGGATCGCCAGCCGAGCCAAAATGGCCTGACGCAACGCGCTTTCAGAATGATCAAGGGGCAACCGAAGTTGAGTGATTCGTAACATACTATTGCGACCGCGCGCATTTGAGTTCTTGTGAAGAGATGATTGTCGCAGCGATGCGTACCCTGGCTGGGGCGTCAGTTCAGTAAAGCATCGATCTCTTTTTGAAGGCGCAAATGTACTTGAATTGCTTGCAGGCATTGTGGTTCCGCCCCCGCAGAGGCCAATTGAAAAGTTTGCCGAAAATACAAGGCGGCTTCGTCTTGCTCTCCTTTGAGGTCTTGATAAAGGAGATTTGCCTCTTCAATTCCAATGTCTCTTTGAAGACGTTCCCGGGTTTTGGCAATCACAGAATCAAGCTGTGATTGATGCGCTCGATAAAGCTGCTCGCTTTCTGACAAAAGCCGGTCAATTTCTGTAGAACGGCCCCGGCAGGCGTGAATTAAGAGACCGCTTCGGTGCTCAATGCGAGCTTGCATCCCTTGGACTGAAAGATAAGAAGCCAGTTCGCTGGCCGTGTTGGCCGACCCCGCCATGACCACCGCCGACCCAAACCCGAGGGCAAGAGAGCAGGTGAGAGAGCGGCTCCATGAGGTAAAAATAAAGTATGACATCAAGCCCTCCGAACGATCATGAGCCGGTGACCAGTCACCATATGAGATATTACGATCAGATCAATGATCATGCACAGTCAAAAGGCATAAAAAAATGCCTTGTGCAGTAAAGCTGAGGAATTTTTCCAGCGTTGCACATAGAAATTCTGGCTCACCCGCCGTGACATTCGGATGGGCTGCCAGTCAGTCCTTGTTCTTCTTGTGGGTGCTCAAGTTGAGTACAGGCCGAGATAGAAACGCTCTAACAGATTGGAGCGCTGGGGGCATTTAAGATCAATGTACAAAAGCACCATATCGGTCGACTCTGGTCTGCCGTAACAAGAATATCAAACCTTGTCTATGAACTTGTCGTTTTTATCCTCTCTCCCCACGCACCTCCTTGTCACGGGCTCAGCTCTTGTCGTCCTGCTGTTTGTTTTCCTTGTGTGGTTTTGTTTTCCCGCGTGGCGTCAGTCGAGGCTCCTCAAGAAAGTTCTTCAGGCCCTCGAGGGGAACGACCTCAGGGGCTCGGTCGACCCGCAGGCTCTGGAGAAGGCATTTTCGATATTCCTGACTGCCGTATTGACTGCCTCTGTCTTGTACTCCAGCGTGTATTGCGACCTGATCTGCTTTTCCATGTTTCATGAACTCCTGA
>JBEIRS010000313.1:0-1813 GCA_040375795.1 Methylibium sp. | reverse complement strand
GCCTTTTTCCGTGGTTCAAAAAGCGAATCAATCGGTGCAAGGGTTACTAAAAAAGGCCTAATCAAGGGCCAGGGTGTCACATCAGCGATAAAATCAGAGTTTTCATCCAGCCTCCTCTTTTTGAGGCCAAGATTTTTGACGTGCCCCTTGCCATGAAACTTTTTTTCCGCCGTCTTCTTCTGAAGATTTCGCTTGTACTGATGGCCCTTGTTCTGATCCCTTTGGTTTACATCTGGGCCGTGTTTCAATGGAGCTACTCAGACGGTGAGCGCGCAGGTTATATTCAAAAGTTTTCCCGCAAGGGTTGGCTGTGTAAAACTTGGGAGGGTGAAATTGCGATGGTCGTGGTGCCTGGAACCCGCACTGATAAATTTGAATTTACAGTCCGAGATGAGTCGGTGGCGGCACAAATTAACCGTACCATCGGAAAACGTGTCGTGCTGGTCTATGAACAACATCGCGGCCTACCCACCTCGTGCTTTGGTGATACCGAATATTTTGTCACTCAAGTCAAAGTATTAGAGTAATCTATCAGGGAAGACAACAGAGCGCCCGCCAGTACGGAGCAGCCTCCCTCCTTGACTGGGCTGGTGACGCTTTGCTAAGAGATGAGGCCCCACCCAAGGTCACCTCAAAATTTATCCCCAGCTGCCTCATGAAAGACTCTCTTCGCCAACGATTACGGCACCTCCAAATGCGGCTGCGTGAACTCGACGCCAGCTTGGCTGACCCCTTGATTGTCAGTGACATCAATCGTTATCGGGCTTTGAGCAAAGAGCATGCTGAAGCCGCACTCCTGGTAGGCTATTTTGTGCGTTTTGAACAGCGCGAGCAAGACTTAGCGACCGCACAAGAGATCTTGGCTGAACCTGAGATGGCCGATATGGCCAAAGAAGAAATTTTGGCGGCGCATAACGAAATGGCCTCTTTGCAGCGAGCCATTCAGACGGCACTTTTGCCACAAGACCCTGATGATCACCGATCTGCTTTTCTAGAAATTCGCGCCGGTACTGGCGGTGATGAATCGGCCCTTTTTGCCGCCGATTTGGCGCGTATGTACCTACGATTTGCTGAACAAAAGGGTTGGCGCACTGAAATTTTCTCAGAGAATATTTCAGCGTTGGGGGGCTACAAAGAAATTGTTTTGCGAATTGAGGGCTCCCATGTTTATGGGCAACTGAAGTTTGAGTCCGGTGGGCACCGGGTTCAGCGGATTCCCACCACAGAATCTCAGGGCAGAATTCATACCAGTGCCTGTACCGTGGCTGTATTGCCTGAACCTGACCCAGAAGAAGAAATTCAGCTCAACTCTGCTGATCTGCGCATTGATACTTTCCGTTCTAGTGGTGCAGGCGGACAGCACATTAATAAAACCGACAGTGCCATCCGTATCACTCACTTGCCCACCGGCTTGGTGGCCGAATGCCAGGATGATCGCTCACAACATCGCAATAAAGCCAAAGCCATGAGCGTTTTGACGGCCCGCCTGCGCGATCGAGAGCGCTCAGCACGGGCAGCCGAAGAAGCCGCCACTCGCAAGAGCCTGATCGGCAGTGGTGACCGCAGTGACCGCATCCGAACCTACAATTTTCCTCAAGGGCGGCTGAGTGATCATCGCATCAACCTGACTCTTTATAAGCTTCAGTTCATTCTGGACGGAGACCTGTCTGAAGTGATCGCTTCATTACAAGCTGCTCAAGCTGCTGAGCAGCTGGCTCAACTTGAAAGCGCAGAGGCCTCATGGTGACATCCGGCCTGAGCTTGGCAGCTGCACTGGCTCATGCCCAATCAGTGGGCCTCGACCGCCTGGATG
>JBEIRS010000096.1:0-5925 GCA_040375795.1 Methylibium sp. | reverse complement strand
GCGGCCTTGACCGACTCGACCACACCCGCCACGTCCCCCTGGGTCAATTGGCTGCCCACCGCAGGAAGCTCAACAAAAACGACATCACCGAGGGCGTCTTGCGCATGTGATGTGATGCCTACGGTGGCATAGCCCGGGTTGCTGGTATCAATCCATTCGTGATCAGGGGTGAATTTGAGGGTCATAGAAACTCCAGGTGCTAGGAAAAGGGGGTTAGCCACCACGGTGGTAACGGTGGGGCACAAAGGGCAATTCAGTGACATGCATGGGGTAGTTTTTCCCGCGAACCTGGGCCCATAAGGATTGACCTGGCTTGGCATTGTCGGACGGTATATAGGCCATGGCAATCGCTTGACCCATGCTTGGGGCGAGGGTCCCGCTGGTGACATGACCCAAAACCTGTCCTTCCTGGCTAAGCAGGCTGCTTCCTTCCCGGACAGGTAGACGCTCTAGGCCGATCAAGCCGACACGCTTGAGCCGAGGGCCTTCTCGAAACTGAGATTCAAGGATGTCAGCGCCAGGGTAGCCCCCGGCTCGGCTGCCACCAGGCCGGCGTACCTTTTGAATCGCCCAGCCCAAGCCAGCTTCGATGGGGGTTGTTTGGTGGTTGATGTCATGCCCATAGAGACACAAGCCGGCTTCCAATCGCAGCGTGTCCCGAGCCCCAAGACCAACCAGCTGAACTTCACTAAAAGAGAGTAGCGCGCGTGCCAGAGTTTCGGCATGGTCGCGGGGCACAGAAATCTCGAAGCCATCTTCGCCCGTATATCCCGAGCGTGTGACAAAACATTCCATGCCAAGCAGGGGCATGCTGGCCCCGGTCATGAAAATAGCTTTGCTGGCTTGAGCGTTGAGCCGTGACAATACGGTTGCGGCAAAAGGCCCTTGAAGGGCAAGCAAGGCCCAATCAGCCAAGGCCTGAATGGTGCAAAGGTGAGCCAAATGCGTTTGCAAATGATGCAAGTCAGCTTCTTGACGAGAGGCATTGACCACCAAAAGATAGTCATCCGGTCGACGTGTGATGATCAGGTCATCAAGAATGCCCCCTTTGCTATCAGTAAAGAAGGCATAACGCTGTTGTCCTACCCGTAGCCCTTCAATATCTACGGGCAATAAAGATTCCAAAGCCTGGGCCGCTTTGGCACCACGAACACTGATTTGCCCCATATGAGAGACATCAAATAAGGCCGCTGAATGACGGCAGTGATGATGTTCGGCCAAAATGCCGCAGGGATATTGAAGCGGCATGGAATAGCCTGCAAAAGGCACCATGCGAGCGCCTGCTTCACGGTGCAGTGAAGCAAGAGGTGTGCTCAGGAGCACAGGGGAACAAGGTGCTGTCATGGGAACTCCGAGGGCATGGCTGAAATGACAGAGATGCCCTCGCTGTCCGCTTTACCTGAGAGATTCACGGACTGAATACCAGCCGCTTGCCCCTTCGGTGGACCCGCTCCCGGCGGGCCTCTCTCCAGTGAGGAATGCCGCAATGAACGCGGCGTGCGATCAGTCCTTTTGCCTGAGCGTTTGAAACTTGGATGAAAAATTTCTGCGCCTTCGGCGGTGGGCAAAAAGCATTTTTGCCAACACACTCTCCTGATTGCTTTTTTCCAGTGTAGCAGCATCCAAGATACAAAAACAAGGGTGGTTATAAAATTTGCCCACCCTCATGATGCCGAGCTTGGTGGCTGCACCCAGATTGGGCTTACATCCCGCTGTAATTGGGCCCTCCGCCACCTTCCGGGGTCACCCAAACAATGTTTTGAGAAGGATCTTTGATGTCACAGGTTTTGCAATGAATGCAGTTTTGTGCATTGATTTGCAGGGTTTGCCTGCCGGAAGTGGCATCCAGGGGGACAAATTCATAAACACCAGCAGGGCAGTAGCGGCTTTCGGGGCCGCCATAGCGTGCCAAGTTCAGTGAAACGGGAATGCTCGCGTCTTTGAGCCGCAGGTGTGTCGGCTGATTTTCTTCATGGGCGGTATTGCTTAGAAATACACTGCTCAGCCGGTCAAAGGTGAGCTTGCCATCCGGCTTAGGATAGTGAATGGGGGGGTAATCAGCCTGTGGCCGCAGTGCGTCATGATCAGCCCCAGATGATCGCAAGGTCCACGGTACCATCCAACCCAGCTTGGGTAGCAGCCATTGCTCGATCGCTGTCATGATGATGCCTACCCAGAGGCCCTTCTTGAACCACGCTTTGAAATTGCGGCCCTGATGCAACTCACGGTATAACCAACTGGCTTCAAAGGCGTCAGGGTAGCGAGTCAGTTCATCTTGGGCGCGGCCTTGCATCAAGGCCTCGAAAGTGGCGTCGGCGGCCAGCATGCCGGATTTGATTGCAGCGTGGCTGCCTTTGATGCGGCTGGCATTCAGGGTGCCGGCATCGCAGCCTATGAGTGCCCCCCCAGGAAACACCATCTTGGGCAAACTCGACAAGCCACCAGCAGTGATGCTGCGTGCCCCGTAACCTAGGCGTCGGCCCCCTTCGAGAACCCCACGAATGGCTGGGTGGGTTTTCCAGCGCTGCATTTCTTCAAAGGGCGAAATCCAGGGGTTTTGGTAGTCAAGGCCAGTGATGAAGCCGAGTGTCACGCGGTTTTCATCCAGATGATAAAGAAAACCACCGCCGTAAGTTCGTGTGTCCATAGGCCAGCCTGCCGTATGAATGACATGCCCGGGTTGGTGGCGAGCGGGATCGATTTCCCAGAGTTCCTTGATGCCCAGCGCATAATTTTGGGGCGCTTTTCCGGCGTCAAGGCGGTAGCGGGCAATCACTTGCTTGCCTAAATGCCCGCGCGAGCCTTCAGCCAGCAAGGTGTATTTGGCCTGCAGTTCCATTCCGAGTTGAAAACCTTGGCGAGGTTGCCCATCTTTGCCAACGCCCATGTCACCGGTGGCCACGCCTGTGACGGCCCCTTGAGGATTGAAAAGCAGTTCTGCAGCCGAAAATCCTGAAAAAATGTCCACTCCCAGTGCTTCGGCTTGTTCGGCCAGCCAGCGGGTGAATGCCCCCAGGCTGATAATGTAATGAGCTTTATTGTGAAAGCAGGCCGGCAGCACAGGGCTTTGATAAGCGTTGTGCTCGGTCAAAAACCACATGTCATCCTTGGTCACTTGTTGTTTTAAAGGGGCTTTACGCTCACGCCAATCAGGAAATAACTCTGTGAGTGCCATGGGGTCCATGATGGCTCCGCTGAGCGTATGTGCGCCTGGCTCCGAACCTTTGTCAAGGACAAGCACCGAAATATCTTTTCCGGTGGCCTGAGCCTGTTGCTTGATTCGAATGGCGGCAGAAAGGCCCGCAGGGCCTGCACCGACGACCAAAACGTCATAAGACATTGATTCTCTGGGGCCGTATTGATCCAACCATGCTTGAGGTGTGCTCATGAAAAATCCTTGGAAGTACTTGAAAATTAGGCGGCCGCATGATGTCGGGTCTATCTTCTTATCTTATTTTGAAGCCTGAAAGGCCCTTGATTTCTGATAGCCTCAACGCTGTGAGGAAATACCATCGTCGCAGCATTGTCCAAAATTGTATTTTTGAGAGGAAAATGGATGAGCTATAACATTGATCTTTCGGGGCGTGTGGCCTTGATTACCGGGGCTTCCAGTGGTTTGGGTGAGCAGTTTGCCCGTACGCTCTCGAGTGCAGGGGCGGCTGTGGTACTGGCA
Organism: Methylibium sp.; assembly: GCA_040375795.1. GTDB lineage: Bacteria > Pseudomonadota > Gammaproteobacteria > Burkholderiales > Burkholderiaceae_C > CANHBY01. The sequence continues at coordinate 2,252 of JBEIRS010000096.1, read as the reverse complement.
GGGCGGCGTGTTGACCGTCTTAAAACTTTGCGGGCTGAAATTGAGGGCAACGGGGGTGATGCTCATGTGGTCATGATGGATGTCACGGACCCGGTGAGTATTCGGGCTGCCGTGGCACATGCTGAAACGGAGGTGGGCGGCATCGATATTTTGGTCAATAACTCCGGGGTGAGTGGCACGCACAAATTGATCGATGTCACTGAGGAGGATTTTGATTTTATTTTCAATACCAACACCCGGGGCGCTTTTTTTGCAGCTCAGGAAGTGGGTAAACGCATGCTGGCCCGTGCACGTGGTGCGGCACCTGGCACCTTTACAGGGGGGCGCATCGTTAATATTGCCTCCATGGGGGGGCTGAAGGTTTCACAGCATGTGGGTGTGTATTGCATGAGTAAGGCTGCTGCGGTGCACATGACCCGCGCCATGGCCCTTGAATGGGGCAAATATGGGATCAATGTGAACGCCATCTGCCCCGGTTATATTGACACTGAAATCAACCATCATCAATGGGCCACCGAAGCCGGACAGCGCTTGATTGACCACCTGCCGCGTAAGCGGGTGGGGCAGCCTCAAGATCTGGATGCCGTGCTGATGATGCTCTGTGCCAATGAAAGCCACTTCATTAACGGCGCCATTATTCAGGCTGACGATGGCCTGACTTTATAACAAGGAAACTTTATGACACCATCTTCTGAGCCCTGTTCTTCGACGGGTCAGTCGGCCTCCCCGGCTGAGTTACTGATTGACCGCCTGAATTGGCGCTATGCCAGCAAAAAAATGAAGCCTGGCCAGGTTGTGCCCCAAGAGGCCCTGGATCGAATTCTGGAGGCGGCCCGCTTGGCACCGACTTCAAGTGGCTTGCAGCCCTTTGAAATCATCGTGATTCGCAGCCCTGACGTGCGCGAGCAGATCAAGCCCATGGCATGGAATCAAGGGCAGATCACCGATTGCTCTCATCTTTTGGTATTTGCCGCCTGGGATGACTACACCCCTGAGCGGATCAACATGATGTTTGACCTGACCAATCAGGTGCGGGGCGTCAAAAATGAAGGGTGGGAAAACTACCGGCAAACTTTGCTCAATACGTATCCAGTGCGCGGTCCTGAAGTCAATTACCAACATGCAGCAAGGCAGGCGTTCATCGGCCTGGGAGCGGCCTTGATTGCTGCCGCGTTTGAGGGGGTGGACTCGACCCCCATGGAGGGGTTTGATCCAGTCGCCCTGGACGAAATTTTGAGCTTAAAGCCGCGTGGTTTGCGCAGCGTCGCCATGTTGCCCCTAGGCTATCGGGACCATGAAGGTGATTGGCTCGTGAACCTCAAAAAAGTGCGCCGACCCATGAGCCAATTTGTAACCTTGCTTTGATTCATCAAAGGATAAAAAAATCAACTTCGGCCACCGTGGTCTCGGTGGCGGTAGAGCTTCCTCAGCACAGTGGTTTGACGGGGCCCTTGGACTATGTGGCTCCGAGTCCCTTGCCGCGCGGTACTCTGGTTCGTGTTCCTTTGGCTTCACGCGAGGTGACCGGGGTGGTGTGGGGCGAAGGTGGCTGCGGCGGGGGGTACTCTGGCCTCAAGCCGATGACAGAAATTCTCGAAGCGGTGCCGCCCTTGTCGATTTCATGGTGCGATATGGCCGATTTTGCGGCCACTTACTACCAGCGCAGTGTTGGCGAGCTGGCTCTTGGCGTCTTGCCCCCAGAATTACGTAAGCTGGGCCATGCGGCGTGGCTAAAACGTGTGCTCCGATGGCAACGTGATTTTAAAAAACCTCAGCCTTCCTTGGCGTCCCCCAAGGCCCTTGAGCCAACGCCAGAGCAAGCCGGGGTGCTGGCTTCATGGGATCTTTTGGTGAAGCAGCTTGCCCCCACCGCGCTGCTTCACGGAAGTACGGGAAGCGGAAAAACTGAGATCTATCTGCGTGCCGCTGAACAGGCGCTTGCCCAAGGAAAGCAAGTGCTGATTTTGGTTCCAGAAATCAATCTGACTCCCCAGCTGGAAGCCCGTGTGATGGCTCGCTTTGCTCATCGGACAGTGGTATCTCTTCACAGTGGATTATCTCCTGCTCAGCGCCTCAAAAATTGGTTTTATGCCCATATGGCTTGGGCCGATTTGATTTTAGGTACACGGCTTGCTGTATGGGCTTCCATGCCCAGGCTGGGCTTGATTGTGGTGGATGAAGAGCATGATCCCTCTTACAAGCAGCAAGATGGGGCCCGTTATTCTGCCCGCGATCTTGCCGTGTATCGGGGC
>JBEIRS010000115.1:0-5229 GCA_040375795.1 Methylibium sp. | reverse complement strand
GGCCCAGACTTCCATTTCACCAAAACGTTGCCCACCAAACTGTGCCTTGCCGCCCAGAGGCTGTTGGGTCACCAGGCTGTAAGGTCCGGTCGATCGTGCGTGCATCTTGTCATCAACCAAGTGGTGAAGTTTCAAGACATGCATATAACCCACTGTCACAGGACGCTCGAAGAGCTCGCCCGTGCGACCATCATGAAGTAGAGCCTGGGTACGTGTTTCAGTCAAACCTTTGGCCTGGGCAATTTCGTCTGGGTAGGCCAGCTTTAACATTCTACGGATGTCGTCCTCAGCTGCACCGTCAAAAACCGGGGTTGCAAAAGGCACCCCCTGACGAAGATTGTGTGCCATTTCAAGAATTTCATCGTCGGTGAGATGATCGAGTGGCTCGCTACGCCCACCTGACTGATTGTAAATTTGATCCAGGAATTGACGTATTTGAGCTGCCTTGACTTCCTGCTGCAACATCTCGCTGATACGATCCCCAAGGCCTTTGGCTGCCCAACCCAAATGAACCTCCAGCACTTGACCCACATTCATCCGTGAAGGAACGCCCAAAGGGTTCAAGACAATATCACAAGGCGTACCATCGGCCATGTAAGGCATATCCTCGACCGGAACCACTTTTGAAACCACCCCCTTGGTACCGTGGCGCCCTGCCATTTTGTCACCTGGCTGTAAACGACGCTTGACGGCCAAATAAACCTTGACCATTTTCAAAACGCCGGCGGGCAATTCATCGCCCTGAGTCAATTTCTTGCGTTTCTCTTCAAAGGCCAAATCAAAAGTGTGACGGGTCTGTTCAAGCGAGTTTTTAACCGATTCAATTTGATTGGCAACGTCTTCATCGGCTGGACGAATATCAAACCAATGAAATCGCTCCAGTCCACTCAGATATTCTTTGGTGATCAAGCTGCCCTTGGGCAGCTTGTTTGGTCCCCCGTTCGCTACTTTACCTAACAAAAGTTTTTCGATCCGATTAAAGGCATCAAGTTCAACGATGCGAAGCTGGTCATTTAGATCGAGACGGTAACGCTTGAGCTCGTCATTGATGATCTGCTGAGCACGTTTGTCTCTCTGAACCCCCTCGCGGGTGAAAACCTGCACATCAATGACTGTGCCACTGGTCCCTTGATCGACTCGCAAAGAAGTATCTTTGACGTCAGATGCTTTTTCACCAAAAATAGCACGCAAGAGTTTTTCTTCAGGTGTCAGCGTGGTCTCACCTTTGGGAGTCACCTTTCCGACCAGGGTATCTCCAGGCCCCACTTCTGCTCCGACATAAACAATGCCTGATTCATCAAGACGAGCTAGCTGTTGCTCGCTCAAATTAGGAATGTCCCGAGTGATTTCCTCTGAACCCAATTTCGTATCACGAGCCATGACCACCAATTCTTCAATGTGAATCGAGGTGTAGCGGTCATCGGCAATAACACGCTCACTGATCAAAATGGAGTCTTCGAAGTTGTAGCCATTCCAGGGCATGAAAGCCACCAGCATGTTTTGACCCAATGCCAGTTCACCAATATCGGTGGAAGCACCATCCGCAATGATGTCATCGGCCTGAACCTGGTCACCTCGTTGAACAATCGGGCGCTGATGAATATTGGTGTTCTGATTAGACCGCTGATATTTGATAAGGTTATAGATATCAACGCCGACTTCGCCGGCCATGGTTTCGGTGTCATTGACACGAATCACAATTCGATTAGTATCAACATAATCCACGACACCACCACTCCGGGCGGCCACCACCGTACCAGAATCTTTGGCTGCAACACGCTCAACACCGGTACCTACCACCGCTTTTTCAGGGCGCAAGGTCGGAACCGCTTGGCGCTGCATGTTTGCACCCATCAAGGCACGGTTTGCATCATCATGCTCCAAAAAAGGCACAAGAGAAGCCGCCACAGAAACAATTTGAGTGGGCGCCACATCCATATACTGAATACGCTCCACCGAGGTCAAAATGGATTCGCCATTGTCACGCGCACTCACCAACTCGTCGATTAATTTGCCGTCTTTATCCAGGGCTGAACTGGCTTGTGCAATCACATACTTGCCTTCTTCGATCGCAGACAAGTAGTCAATTTGATCGGTGACTTGACCGTTTATGACTCGGCGATAGGGTGTTTCAAGGAAACCGAACTCATTGATTTGTGCGTACAAAGCCAAAGAGTTGATCAAACCGATATTGGGACCTTCCGGGGTTTCGATAGGACAAACTCGACCATAATGCGTTGGATGCACATCACGAACCTCAAAGCCCGCACGCTCACGAGTCAAGCCTCCCGGGCCCAAAGCAGAAACTCTTCGCTTGTGCGTGATTTCTGACAAAGGATTGGTCTGATCCATGAACTGACTCAGTTGAGATGTGCCAAAAAACTCTTTCAGAGCCGCAGAAATGGGCTTCGAGTTGATTAAATCATGAGGCATGAGGGTCTCGGTTTCTGCTTGCCCTAAACGCTCCTTGACAGCTTTTTCAATACGGGCCAAGCCAGATCGATACTGGTTTTCAGCCAACTCGCCAACACAACGAACGCGCCGATTCCCTAAGTGATCAATATCATCCACTTCGCCTCGTCCGTTGCGCAATTCGACCAAAATTTTGACAACATGAAGGATATCTTCATTAGAAAGGGTCATTGGCCCATCTGGTGTATCTCGACCCACCCGGGCATTGAATTTCATTCGACCGACACGTGAAAGATCGTAGGCATCAGAGCTATAAAAAAGCCGATTGAACAGAGCTTCCACTGCATCTTCGGTAGGAGGTTCTCCAGGCCGCATCATGCGATAGATCGAAATACGAGCAGCCAATTGGTCAGCGGTTTCATCGCTGGCCAAGGTTTGGGAAATATAAGCCCCCTCATCCAACTCATTGGTGAACAAGACTTGAATGTCTTGAATGCCGTGAATGCGAAGTTTCTTGAGCACTGACTCCGTCAATTCTTCATTGGCTTTGGCAATGATTTCACCTGTATCGGCGTCAATAATATTGCTGGCAAGAACTCGTCCTAAGAGGAAATCCTCAGGAACAGGCAAGAATTGAGTCCCTGACTGCTCAAGTGCCCGGACATGTCGAGCAGTAATTCGCTTATCTTTTTCAACAACCACATGACCTGTGCTATCGGTCAAGTCAAAGCGGGCAATTTCACCACGCAAACGATCTGCCACAAATTTCATTTGGGCGCCTTCGTCCATTAAACGAAAATGATCGAAGGCAAAAAAATACGCGAGAATAGCCTCGGGATTCATCCCGATGGCCTTTAATAAAATGGTGACCGGCATTTTTCGCCGACGATCAACACGAAAATAAAGAATGTCTTTGGGATCAAATTCAAAATCAAGCCAAGACCCACGGTAAGGAATGATCCGGGCCGAAAACAATAATTTTCCAGAGCTGTGAGTCTTTCCCTTGTCATGCTCAAAAAATACACCCGGTGAACGATGCAGCTGGCTGACAATCACGCGCTCGGTACCATTGATGATAAAAGAGCCATCATCAGTCATCAGGGGTACCTCGCCCATATAGACCTCTTGCTCCTTGATTTCTTTGACAACTTTCGCCGCACCCGCATCTCGATCGTAAATGATCATCTGCAACTTGGCACGTACTGCCGAGGCATATGTGAGGCCACGCAACTGACATTCGCGTGTATCGAATGCAGGCTTAGACATGTTGTATTCGATGAACCTCATCTCAACAAAACCATTGTGTGACACAATCGGAAAGGCAGACAAGAAAGCCGCTTGCAGGCCCTCTGGCTGACGCTTCTGAGGAGGAACGTCTTTTTGCAAAAAGGCTACATAAGATTCTTTTTGCATTGTCAGTAAATACGGAACGTTGAGAATACTTTCACGCTTACCGAAACTTTTGCGGATACGTTTGCGTTCGGTATAGTTGTAAGGGTTTGCGTGCTGCGCCATAGGTGGTTTTCACTCCGTCTCAGGACGTGGCCCAGATTGAGCCAAGATGCCGTCGGCGACTGTCTCTCGAGTTCCCTGAAATACAAGGACATACCCGAAGCTTGGTGGCTGGCCACTACCAGCCGCTGGCGGACAACCCTGGCATGACACCAGAGCCCGACCAAACCCGTTCTCTGCAGTCGGATCAGAGAACACTTGGAAAATTGAGAGCCATGCTGCCTCAGCGATATTTATCAATTTTCCAACTACTCTCGTCATGCCACAAAAGCATTGATTTATTTTTTAAACCATGAAAGCGACGACGCAACAACAGATTGTCATCAGCATAAGAAAGGTACTTTAACTGGATTTTTAAATTAAAAGAAACAGGCTGAACACCCCCAAGGGCATCCAGCCTAGTGTTAATTCCACTCTATTTGGAACATTAAAGCACGCCTTAGGGCCGTGATCCGTTGCCAATCCTCGCTATATTTTCGGTATTGCTGTGGTTTGCGCCTTGCTCTGCTCCCCCCAGAATACATCGTATGGATTGGTTTCATCAAGAGTAAAACAAGACACTAACTTGCCCAAGAGGGCTCGACGCCTAAGACTTTATTTGAGTTCTGCCTTGGCACCAGCTTCTTCAAGCTTCTTCTTAGCAGCTTCGGCTTCTGCCTTGGGCAAAGCCTCTTTGACGGGTTTGGGTGCACCATCAACCAGGTCTTTAGCTTCTTTAAGACCCAAACCTGTCAATTCACGAACGGCCTTAATGACTCCTACCTTGTTGGCACCTGCCTCTTTCAAGATGACCGTAAACTCGGTTTGCTCAGCGACAGCAGGGGCTGCACCGCCTGCACCACCTGCAGCAGGGGCTGCCATTGCCGCAGCAGAAACACCAAACTTTTCTTCAATCGCCTTGACAAGGCCATTGAGTTCCATGACAGACATGCTGTCGAGAGCGTTCAAGAATGCGTCTTTATCGAATGCCATGATGGCTCCTAAACTTAAATAAAACGATGATTCACTCAGATACTGAAAAATCAGACTGATTCAGTGGCTGCATCAACAGGTACACCCTCACCACGTTGTTCAGCCAAAGCAAGCAACACACGCGCCAAACGCGATACAGGAGATTGCATCAAACCAAGCAATTGAGCGAGCAGGACTTCCTTGCTTGGAATTGCAGCCAAAGCTTTGATCCCTTCGGCATCCAAGGATTGCCCTGCATAGGCACCCGCCTTCAGTACCAGCTTGTCATTGCTCTTGGCAAAATCAGAAATTACTTTGGCAGCAGCCACAGCATCTTCGGAAAAACCGTAGATC
>JBEIRS010000078.1:0-6341 GCA_040375795.1 Methylibium sp. | reverse complement strand
TGCCAAACTCAAAAAGAATGAATCTGAAGCCCGCTTATTAGTTCGCGTTTGTTGCATTATTGGGGCCTCTGACGGTTCTTTTGATTCTCTTGAACAGGATGTGGTTCGAAAAATCTGCCGTGAACTCGGCTTGAACCCGGCTGAATTTGATCTTGAAAAGTAAGTCATCGCCTCGCCAGTGCTTTTACGGCGAGTTTTTAACCATGGCAACCATGCCGCTTTTTTCATCTTCAAAAAGGTCTATCTATGCCTATCAGTCTTCAAAAGGGTGGTAATGTCAATCTCAGCAAAGAAGCTCCTGGCTTGTCTGAGGTTACTGTCGGCTTGGGTTGGGATGTTCGCGCCACCGACGGCGCGGCGTTTGACCTTGATGCCACGGCGTTTTTGCTGAATGCCTCTGGCAAGGTCCGTACCGACACAGACTTCATTTTTTACAACAACAGAAAAACTCCTGAGGGCAGCGTCGAACACTTGGGCGATAACACCTCCGGGGCCGGTGAAGGTGATGACGAAGTGGTTCAAGTGAAATTGAACCAAGTGCCCGCAGACGTTGATAAAGTTGTATTCAGCGTCACCATCCATGAGGCTGAAGCCCGTCGCCAGAGCTTCGGTCAAGTGTCCAAGGCCTTCATCCGGGTGGTCAATAAGGCAGACAACAAAGAGTTGGCCCGCTATGACCTCTCTGAAGATGGGTCAACCGAAACGGCCTTGATTTTTGGTGAGCTGTACCGGGCTGGCTCTGACTGGAAGTTCCGTGCCGTGGGCCAGGGTTTTCAAGGCGGGTTGGGCCCCTTGGCCAAAAATTTCGGTGTCAATGTAGGCTAATTGACCTGACTGATTTATCCAGCGGCTCGCCCTAAAAGGGTGTCGCTCTGCAAGGCCGGCATTTCCACAAGGAGGGTGATATGTCTGTTTTTACCATCACCGATGGGCAAGATCCGTTTTTGCATGTGTCTTTGCAAAAGGGTGAATCGCTTTATGCTGAGAGTGATTCCATGGTCATGATGGACGGCACCCTCGATTTGTCTGGTGCCATGCAGGGCGGCATTCTGAGCGGTATTGCGAGGCGCCTGGTTTCTGGCGAGTCACTTTTTACCCAGAAAATCGTCGCCGCCCGGGGACCCGGAGACACCCTTCTGTCGCAAGCGTCGCCGGGTGGGCTTCATGTGTTTGATGTCAGCCCTCAGTCTGAATATATGCTGAGTGATGGGGCTTTTCTGGCCGCAGATTCTGGCGTTGACATCAAGGTTCGTACCCAAGGCATTGGTGGGGCCTTGTTTGGCGGCACTGGAGGCTTTTTCATCATGGCCGCCACTGGCCAAGGAAAGCTTTGCGTGGGTGGCTTCGGTTCAGTTTTTCTCCTTGATATTGAGCACGGGCAAAACCCCCTCATCGATAACGGCCACGTGGTGGCTTGGGATGCCCGCTTGAGCTACGACATGGTCATGTCGACCAAGCAAAGCTCGGGCTTTTTTTCAAGTTTAGTCAGCAGCCAAACCTCTGGAGAAGGCTTGGTCATGAAATTTTCCGGGGCTGGCAAAGTTCTGGTTTGTTCTCGCAAACGTGATGCCTTTGCCAGCTGGCTGCGCCACATCGTGAGGCCTTCGTCCTAAGGTCGCCATGGAAAGCAGTTTTAAACAGGATGTCAACCATCAGGCGTGCTGGCTAGTGTCTAGCTTCATAAGTCTTGCCACATTCGAGCGGCCTGATGCAACGAGACACTGAGCTCATTTTTAATTTTTTATTTTTCTAAAGGAATTTATAATGGGAGTGAGTCTACAAAAAGGTCAAAAAATCTCTCTTGAAAAAGAAGCTGGCGCCTCACTGAGCCGGATCATCATGGGTTTGGGGTGGGATCCCATCAAGAAAAAGAGTTTTTTGGGGTTTGGTGGTGGTCAAACCGAAGTTGATCTTGACGCCTCTTGCATCATGTTCGATGAAAACCAAAGGGTTGTTGACACGGTATGGTTTCGCCAATTGAAAAGTCGTGATGGCAGCGTGGAGCACACCGGTGACAATCGCACGGGCGCCGGCGATGGCGACGACGAGCAAATTCTCGTCAATCTGCCCCAAGTTCCGGCAAGTGTCAAAAACCTGGTTTTTGTGGTCAATAGCTTTACGGGCCAAAATTTTAGCCAAATCGACAATGCCACCTGTCGAATTCTTAATGGCCAAAATAAACAAGAAGTGGCCCGTTATAACCTCTCCTGCCAGGGCTCTCATTCTGCGCAAATCATGGCCAAGCTTTACCGTCATAACGATGAATGGAAAATGCACGCCATTGGCGAAAACTGTTCAGGCCAAACCTTCCAAGACCTGCTTCCCTTCATCAAACCCCACCTCTGATGGTTGACCGCAGGGGGCTTGCCCCCTGCTTGCGCTTTACCCAAGGCGATCCATCCGTGGTGTCATGCAGAAGTCAGCCCACCACAATCAAGCATTTCCATCGCCACCCACCCCTATCAATCACCGAGCCGCCGGCTTTGTGTCGGCTGTTTTCTATGAGAGTTTGGTTCAATCGCCATTTTCCCTTGGTCTATCGTGTTCTGCGCCTTTTGCGCGAAGGTGATGTGGAACGTCGCTTGACCTTGCTATGCAGCCACCGGCACCGCTTCTTCACAGGCTTTGCCGCCGCCGATGAACAAGCCATCGAGCCACGTGGTTTATCGCGACAAGACTATGTTCAGTGGTGTCTTGATTTTTCCCTCACCCACCGCGTTGATGTCTTTGTTCCTCATCATCGGGTACATGCCATTGTTGCAGCCAAAGACGAGTTTGCGCGGCATGGAATTCGGGTGTTGCATGTGGCAGATGCCGCGACCCTGCCCCGACTTCACCACAAGGGCTGGGTGTATCGTGAAGCCAAGGGTCTGGTTCCGCTGGCTGAATCCAGTGTCATTCACCATGCCGCCGAGCTTCCTGATGCGCTCGAAAAACTATGGTCTCAAGGTTTACACGCCTGCATCAAACCCGCAGTTTCTATTTATGGCAAAGGTTTTTACCGGCTTCACAAGCCTCATGAAGCTCATCGTAAGCGCCATTTATCGGCGCGTGATTGGGCGGCCCGGCATGCTCCGAAGGGGGCGTGCCCTCCTCAACTCGTCTTAGAATATCTTCCCGGACATGAGTTTAGTGTTGATTGCATCGGAGATGCCGGGCGCTTTGTCACTGGCGTTGTGCGCAAAAAATCCATGCTCTCTGACACCCAGGTGCTGGATCGGCATCCCACATTACTCGGCCATGCAGCCCGCTTGATTGAGCGCTTTCGCTTGACCGGCCTTGTCAATATCCAATTCAAAGAAGACAGTCGAGGGCAAGCGAAGCTGCTGGAGATCAACCCCAGGCCCTCTGGCGGGGTGGCCATGGCCTGCTTGTCAGGGATCAATTTGCCCTACCTTGCTTTGTGTGGCGAATTAAATGGCTACGCCACCTTGACCATTCCTGAGGCACGCTTGGGCTTGCGAGTGACGGAAGTGTCTTTGCCTGTTATTTTGCCCCATGTCTGAATACCTTGTAGAGCCTGAGTTGCGTGAAATTCGATTGCCCAATGGCTTGCTGACAGTTCACGTTCATCGTACATACTGGCCGTTAAACCGCCTCTGTGGTTTTGCCGCACGCAATAATCCTCGTCGAGGCTTTCTTTTTGTGAGCAAAGTGCTGGGCAAACATTGGCCCAGTGATCCCCTCGAGATGCTTGCAACTCATGAGGCCTTGGCTTCGCGTATCTCTCCACCTGAGGCCGCGCCTGCAGTTTTTATCGGCATGGCTGAAACTGCCACAGGTTTAGGCCAGGGCGTGTTTGAGGCCTATCTGCGTCGATACGGGCCTGGCAGTGCCATCTATATTCAAACCACACGTTACCCGATATCAGGGGCCACGATTTTACCTTTTGAAGAAAAACACAGCCACGCTCAAAGCTTGCGTTTGCATTGGCCCGAGCGCAAAGATTTACAAACCTTTTTTTTAAATGCCTCCATGGCTGTGCTGGTTGACGATGAGCTCTCGACAGGTCAAACTTTTCTTGCGCTTTCAGCGGCCTATCAGGCAGTGAATCCCAGCCTGCAGCATCTGAGCCTGGTGTCCCTGACCGACTTTATGGGGGACGACGCCCGTTCTGCTTTCAAGGTGCAAGCAGGGGTCGAAAAAGTAGACTTTATTTCCTTGCTCATCGGCTCATTCGAGTTTGAATCTGACCCCACTTTTTGCGCGATAGCTCCTGCGGCTGCACAAGCAAAAGTGAGCTGTCGCAGGGCGCAAATGGGCCCCTTTAGTGCTCGGCTGGGAACGGATCAGCCCCTTCACTTGCCTGACACTTTGGTCACCAACCTTGTGAAGCAAGTTCCTGTGGAGCAACCTGTCTTGGTGCTTGGCACCGGAGAATTCATGCACCCTGCATTTTGTGTGGCGCGATGGCTGGCCGATCTGGGCTACAAGGTCAGGGTTCAGTCGACAACCCGGTCACCCATCTTGATGGGCGCTGACATTCAATCTTGTATCACAATCCCAGACCCTTACGGCGAAGCCATCCCGAACTATCTCTACAACGTCAACCCCGGCGTTCAGTCGATGATTTTATGTACGGAAACCCAAGCTTCTGATTGGCTTGCTAATATTGAGTATACCTTGGGAGCCAAGCTCGTGATGCTGAATGGAGCGGTTCATCATGGGCCATGAGGGGTCTTCCTCGGTCTTTGTGTTTGTTGACCTCGACGATTCGCTTTTTAACAGCCTGCGCAAGTGTCAGTCAGTGAACCACTTAGAAGCCGCAGCCCTGTTGTCAAATGGTGAAGTGGTTTCTTACACCAGCCCAGCACAGCGGGCCTTGATTCAATGGCTTCATCAGGGGGCGCATGTCATCCCTGTCACCGCCCGCAGCATCGATGGCTATGCCCGTGTTTTAATTGATTTTCACGGCCCGGCGGTTGTCAGTTTTGGTGCCGTCATTTTAAATCAGCGGGGCCAACCCGATGCCCAATGGCAAGAGCGCATGGCCATCGATTTACGATCTGCACGGCCTTTGCTGCAAGAAGCTTACGCAAGTGTCTTACAACATATTGCCCACGAAGGGATCGATGCTTGGGCCAAAGTGGTTGAGGAGCTTGGGCAAATGCAATACCTGCTGTTAAAGCATCGTTCTGCCGATGCCCGAGCCTTGGCGCGCATTGCTGATCTATGCTTGAAGCCCTGGGCCGCGCAGCAGCCCGGCTGGCGGGTGTTTCAAAACGACAATAACCTGACCCTGCTTCCCCCGGCCCTAGACAAAGCGCATGCGGTTGACTATCTCATGAACATGCTGCGAGCAGAACATGGCCACATCGTCACGGTAGGCATGGGAGACAGCCTCAGTGATTCAGGCTTTTTGAGCCTTTGTGATTACGCCATGGCCCCCAAGGGCACTCAACTTTCGCAACGCTTATTGATGGAGAGCCCCTGATGCCCGCAGGCTTTCATGGCAGCTACCGTGAGGAAGATGTCACTTTCTTATTGACGCCCCTCAGCCTGGAGCCAATCCCTGACATTCAGGAAAAAGAACGCTTGATCCAATCTGGGCAGCGGCATTACAGCGAAATACTTAGCCTGGAGCACTTACCTTCAGCGGCTTATTTATCTTTGTTTCATGAAGCTGTGAATCACCACGCTTGTCGCATGGCCCGCGATTTGGTGATCTTGGCGCGGCGCATCCGTGCAGTTCGTCCGCATCAAATCACCCTGGTTTCCCTGGCCCGTGCTGGCACCCCCATCGGGGTTTTGTTACGCCATCTGTTGCGTGAATTGATGCAGCTTGATGCCCCACATTACAGTATTTCCATCATTCGTGATCGAGGCATCGATCACAACGCCCTGGATCACATCTTGGCTCATCATGAAGCCTCCTCTTTGGTGTTCATTGATGGCTGGACGGCAAAAGGCTCGATCAGCCAAGAATTGGAGCGCAGTTTGCTAAGCTTTGCAGCCACCCGAGGCATCAAACTGCCGTCTGAACTTTTTGTTCTCAGTGATTTAGCGGGTGTCGCCCATGCCTGCGGAACCACCGAAGATTATCTGATTCCATCGGCTCTGCTCAATGCCACCGTGTCAGGGCTTGTCAGCCGCTCCGTCTTGAATCATCAAATTGAGCCTCAAGATTTTCATGGCTGCATCTACTATCGCCCATGGTTGAGCGCCGATCTCTCCCAGTGGTTTGTGCAACGAGTGCTGTCTGAGGGGCGTCCTTTTTATGCCAAGTGGCTGGCTGAACCACTGCCAGACCCAGACCTCAAAGAGGCGCGTGAAGCTTGCACAGACCTGATCAAAAAAATCTCGGCTTCCTATAACGTGTCTGATGTGAACCTCATCAAGCC
>JBEIRS010000223.1:0-3011 GCA_040375795.1 Methylibium sp. | reverse complement strand
CGGATTTTAAGTCCGATGTGTCTACCAATTTCACCACCGGGGCATGGAGGCCAGATTGTGCCTGAATGAATATGACCGTGACAAGTCAATAAGGGAGTTTAATGCAAATTTGTTATGCAATATGGGCTAAAAATTTAGCCATTCTACACATGCTGGAATTAGAACATTCCCATGTTTGATGGCTGCTGCGAATTTTTACGCAAGCAAACCCCATGCGATCATGCTTTGACCACTCACTGTCATACTGCGTCAAGTCGCAGCATCGACAATCGATCTGCGACCTTATTTCAAGACAGGCTGGAATGATAACATGATTGAATTTTGCAAAGCGGACAACTCGTGTCCAATCCAATGACTCATCACCCAAAAAAAGACAGGCAGACTTATTGTCAAACCCTGCGTCTGAAAAACACGGCGCCGAGACCGGCGAGCATCAAGGCATACGTTTCCGGTTCAGGAATTGGGCTACTGACCACCCATTGATCTGAATAGAGCGCGATCAAGCCAGAAAATTCTGAAAGATGAGGCCATCCTTCAACCATGCTCACATCAATCATGATTGTCCCCGATTGGGAAATAAAATCAGATTCCGGCCCACGCAAAGTTCTCAGATCACTCGGTAACGCTGACGAAGTACTCACTCTCACGGTAGGGGGTACACTTTCATGAGGCGAAATCAAATTCAGGTGAATAAAAGCCGACTCATACCCCGTGGGTGCCGGAGGGCACAAAGCACTGACGGGGTACAAAAAATTACAACGGCTATAACGAGCCAAATCAGGGCCACTGAGAGTGACAGGCAAGCCACTATCTCCCATGCTGAGCTGATAATTTAGAGTAAATCGTTGAGGAGGCTCTCCGACCCGAACGGTATAGTTTATGCCCGTAAACTTTAGAGAACTTCCCGTTTCATACAAGCCCTGCGACAATTCAAGGTCACCCGTGATATCAAGCTGAGTCCAAGCTGCTGCATGAACTGAAGCATTGAGCATCATGGCTGAAATGACAGCCCAAACCGAGCAAAAAATAGATTTCATAAGGCCCCCGATCAAATTAAATTTCAATTCATCGTTTTGTGATCAACCCCCTGATCAGGCTGAACACAAAGTGTTGAATGCTGAAACAGCCCCTTGATCCCCCACTAAAGCCTATACATTTTTCATCGCTTCATTTTGATGCGCCTCATTGAATTGCAACAAGCAAGCTAAGATGCCAAGCTGCATCAAAAATCTCTTAACCGAATACTTGATTAGCCCTTGGTTTCTTCATTTCCAGCATTCTGCTTTGCCACCATGTCTATTTATCAAACCCTGACTGAACGTTTTAAAACTGTGCTTGTCCGCCTCAGTGGCCTAGATTCTGCAGACCCCATCGTTCAAGTGGCCAGCCGACCTGGCTTCGGTGATTATCAAATCAACGGAATCATGGGACTGGCCAAGTTACTCAATCGCTCCGCACGCGAATTGGCGCAAGAAGTGGTTCAGAACATTGATTGCCAAGGCCTTATCAGTACCATGGAGGTCGCAGGCCCTGGCTTCATCAACGTCACCCTGGATCCAGACTTTATTCATTCAAAGCTTGAACATGCCAGTCACAGTTCTCAATTGGGGGTGGCTTCTATGCCACCTCAACGTGTCGTGATCGACTATTCTTCCGTGAATTTAGCCAAAGAAATGCATGTAGGCCATCTTCGCTCCACGATCATCGGCGATGCCATGGCTCGAATATATGAATTTCTTGGCCACACCGTCATCCGTCAAAACCATGTTGGTGACTGGGGAACTCAGTTTGGTATGCTAGTGGCTTTTCTGGTTGAAAGCCGCAAAGACTCTGACTCTGTACCGCAGTCTGATTTATCTGACCTCGAATCGTTTTATCGGCAAGCCAAAGCCCGCTTTGATGACCCAGCATTTGCTGATGTGGCTCGGCAGTATGTGGTTCGCCTACAAGCAGGTGACCCTCAAGTACTGGCTCTCTGGCAACACTTTGTCAAAATTTCAATGTCTCACTGCGACAAAGTCTATAAACAGCTTGGTGTTCAACTCACACGCCATGATGTGCGTGGCGAAAGCGCCTACAACGAAGAACTGGCTGCACTCGTTCAAGGCTTGCTCGATACAGGTATTGCCCACACCAGTGAGGGTGCCATAGTCGTTAGCATTGAAGAATTAAAGGGTCGTGAAGGTGACGCATCGGCTTTCATGGTACGCAAAAAAGATGGCGGTTTTATGTATGGCACCACTGATTTGGCGGCTGCCCGCTATCGTGCCCAAGTTCTCAAAGCCGATCGCTGCTTATACGTTGTCGACTCTCGCCAGGCTTTACACTTTCAACAACTTTTCACCGTAGCACGCCGAGCTGGTTTTGTTCCACAGGACATGATACTTCAACATGTGGCTTTCGGGATGGTGCTGGGCAAAGATGGTAAGCCTTTCAAAACTCGGGCCGGAGAATCCATCAAGCTAAGCAATTTGCTGCTCGAAGCGGTTGAGCGTGCGCATCAACTGGTGGTTCAAAAGAACCCTGAAATGCCCCCAGAGCAACAGCGTAAAATCGCCAAAGCTGTTGGCATTGGAGCAATCAAATACGCTGACTTATCAAAAAATCGCTCCAGTGATTATATTTTCGACTGGGACAGCATGCTCAGCTTTGAAGGCAATACCGCCCCCTATTTGCAATATGCCTGTGTTCGTCCATCTCGAATCGCTCAACGATTACAGAACTGGGACAATACGCTTCCTTTCAGCATCACCGCCCCAGCCGAACGTGCGCTGGCTCTGCTTGTGCTGCGCTTTGAAGACACATTAAGCATCGTCATACGCGACAACACCCCGCATGTGCTGTGCAGCTATCTCTACGAACTTGCCTGTGCCTACTCTCGATTTTATGAGCATTGCCCTGTCATTCAAGAAGATCATCTGGATGTTGGGCGCCTCAAGCTTTCCAACTTGGCAGGGCGCACACTTTCGGTTGGACTAAACCTGCTAGGTATTGAAGCTCTCACCGAAATG
>JBEIRS010000062.1:0-6892 GCA_040375795.1 Methylibium sp. | reverse complement strand
CCTCTTTTCTCTACACCAAGGCTTAGGCAATGATTTGAATAAACTCGGAAATTGCCACTAGGGCAAAAAGCCTGGCATTCAGAAAAGCTTACAAAGACGGCTGGATAGCGCGGCGCTGTGGTGGCGAAATCGAGAATGATGGTGGTTTAACCACCGAGACGCCTAAAAAAACAGTCCTGGAGGTGGCGCAAACCATCTCTGTCATTATCAGCCTTGCCGAGCGTTCTGATGATCAGGATGTGATTACCCTCAGTACACTCCATGCCGCCAAGGGCCTGGAATGGCCACATGTTCTTTTGGTCGGAATGAATGAGGGAATACTGCCATTTTGCAGTGAAGACGAAGACATGACCCCTCAGCGCCTGGAAGAAGAGCGTCGCTTGATGTATGTATGAATCACCAGAGCCCGAAAGACCCTGACACTGAGCACCTTGCGGCGCCGTCAAAAAGGGCGGGACTTTGCAAGTGTTTTACCGAGCCGGTTTATTGCTGAAATGAAATTATATGAGGCAACAAACCGCGAAGACCCACGGGCCAAGCTGAAATCACTGCGAGATGCCGCTGCACTTCGTGCCCAAGCTGCTGCCACCAGTTCTGTCGGTACCCCTGTAAAATGAACACAATCCGAATGAATATTTGCGCAGCCTCAAGGTAAACTTGCCCCCCCGTAAACAGAAACCATCATGTCAAAAATGGCAGACTTCCTAGTGTCCGTTTTTGGGGTCCAGATCATCCAAAAGCCTGCCAGAATCTCAGGTCCCAGTCCGCCCAAATGCAGCAAGACTTATGACGCTAGGCACTAGGCCGCTCTCGGTGCTTATGCAGACTTATGAAGCTAGATACTTAGCTATATTCTAAAAAATCCTTTAAGGAGCTTTGCCATGTGTGGCATTGTCGGTGCTGTCAGTCCCCGAAATATTGTTCCCGTATTGCTGGAAGGGCTCAAGCGGCTTGAATACCGTGGCTATGATTCTTGCGGTGTGGCCGTCTATCAAGACGGAGGGCTGCAGCGCGTCCGAAGCACATCACGAGTTGCTGATTTGCACGCCCAGGTTGAGGCCGATCATCTCCAGTCGGGTACGGGGATTGCACACACTCGCTGGGCGACTCACGGGGCTCCTGAGGTTCACAACGCGCATCCTCATTTTTCATCCGGGCCTTCTGGCGGAAAAGCTCGAATAGCCTTGGTCCACAACGGCATCATCGAAAATCACGAAGAACTTCGTCAGGCTTTGCAGAGCCTGGGCTATGTTTTTCAAAGCCAAACTGATACGGAGGTGCTGGCTCACCTCATTGACCATCTTTATACCGGGGATCTTTTGCAAGCGGTGCAATCGGCCAGTTTGCGCTTGCGCGGAGCCTATGCCATCGCAGTTTTTTGCAGGGATGAACCCTCTCGCCTCGTGGCGGCTCGCGAAGGCTCGCCTTTGGTGCTGGGCTTGGGGCAGCAGGGTGAATACTTTGTGGCCTCTGATGCCATGGCCCTCGCAGGTGTCACCGATCAAATCACTTATCTTGAAGATGGTGATCTGGTCGATCTGCGCAAGGCTGCCACGGCCCCGATCATCACGCATCGCTGTCATGGCTCTGATCGCTTTGAGACCGTTTTGCGTCAAACACGATGGGTACAAGCCCATTCGGGTGCGGCCGAATTGGGCCCTTATCGGCACTATATGCAAAAAGAAATTTTTGAGCAGCCCAAGGCTATTGCTGACACACTCGATGCCGTCGGCGCGATTTCTCCAGGGTTGTTCGGCCCATCCGCTGAAAACGTATTCAAAGCCATTGACCGGGTTTTGATCCTTGGCTGTGGTACCAGCTATTATAGCGGACTGGTGGCCAAATACTGGCTCGAAAGCTTCGCCAAGTTGCCCACCAGTGTTGAAATCGCCAGTGAGTACCGATATCGTGACAGCGTGCCTGATTCACGCACTTTGGTGGTGTCTATTTCACAAAGTGGCGAAACCGCTGACACCCTTTCAGCGCTCAAGCATGCACGCAACCTCGGTATGTCTCACAGTCTCACGATATGCAATGTGGCCACCAGTGCCATGGTACGTGAATGTGAACTGGCTTACATCACCCGGGCAGGCATAGAAATCGGCGTGGCCTCGACCAAAGCATTCACAACACAGCTGGTCGCACTGTTTTTACTGAGCTTGTCTTTGGCCCAAAGCCGGGGTTTACTCAAAGCCGACCAAGAAGCATTTCATCTCAATGCCTTGAGGCACTTGCCGCTGGCTGTCCAGAGTGTATTGGCGCTTGAGCCTTCAGTCATGGCCTGGAGCGATATTTTTGCTCGCAAGGAAAATGCCCTTTTCCTGGGGCGTGGTCTGCACTACCCAATTGCCCTTGAGGGAGCTCTTAAACTCAAAGAGATCAGTTATATTCATGCTGAGGCTTACCCCGCCGGAGAGCTCAAGCACGGCCCCCTCGCTCTGGTCACAGCACAAATGCCTGTCGTGACGGTGGCGCCCAACGATGCCTTGCTCGAAAAGCTCAAAAGCAACCTCCAAGAAGTGCGCGCTCGGGGCGGAGAACTGTTTGTCTTTGCTGATGCTGGCACGCTCATCGAGTCCGGCGAGGGCCTTCATGTCATTCGTTTGCCAGAGCACTATGGCCCCTTGTCTCCGATTCTTCACGTTCTTCCCTTACAACTTCTGGCCTATCACACTGCCAGCGCCCGGGGCACTGACGTTGATAAACCACGTAATTTGGCAAAGAGTGTGACGGTCGAGTAAGCTCCCAAAAAAAATTAAACGCACCCAGTTGTAGCTCTCAGAGCCTCGTCAAGGCAGGGCTTGGCCTAAGAAAAACTTCATGCACTGCACAAGGCATTCTCCCAGAAAACTTATCCTGAATTTTCATCTTCATTGAATTTCTATTGCAGTATTGACGGCCCATCATGAATCAACGCCCCCAACAGGATTCTTCTTTAAAATCCAACAGCAGATTACACGTACCGGCTCCCCAAGAGATTCCTGACGCGGTCGAAGGTGCCTCTTTTCCTGTTTTTATCAAATTGATTTCCACGGTAGGGGTTCTGCTTGCCTTGGTATGGAGCTGGCACGTCTATCAAATTCTGCGGATCTCTACGTCTACCCTGGCCGCATTAGGTTTTTTGGGGGGGGGCATATTGATTGTCCTGCTTGGCTACGTTGGTATGATCATCGGCCGCACCCGAATTGACGCCCACCGCATTGAGCAGCGTGGGCTCTGGACTAAGCGGGTGGATCTGACCGACATCACCCATATCAAACTGGTGATTATTCCAAAGCTCTCATGGCTGATTGTTCCCAGGCTGATTGTTCGCACCAAAGGGTGGCGTGTCACCACTTTTCAAGCGGCGGATCCTCGCCTGATTGAAGCCTTTTATCGACTCGCCAAGGGTGCCTGAGCATGTCTGAATATACTTTATTTGCCCGGCGCCGGCAGGCGCTGGCATCTCGCTTGAGCCAATTCGGTGGGGGCCTTGCGATCATTCCCAATGCGTCCGAGTTTTTGCGCAATGCCGACACCCATTTCCCCTATCGATCAGACAGCAATTTTCATTACCTTACCGGTTTTGATGAGCCACAATCTTGGTTGCTGCTTTTTGCCAGCGGTCGTTCGATCCTGCTTTGTCGAGACAAAAACTTAGAACGCGAGATTTGGGATGGTGTTCGCCTGGGCCCTCAAGCTGCCCCGGCCATACTCGGTGTCGATGAAGCTTTTTCGATCGGCCAACTTCAAGAATTGATCCCTCAATACTTGGTAGGGCAGCCAGCGGTGTGGTTTCCCTTTGCGCGTGAAGGCTTGAGTAGCCAGGTCGAGGGCTGGTTGAGCATGATTCGCGCGCGCAGTCGTTTAGGTATCGAGTGCCCTGTCACGATGCATGACGTTGGTGCGCAAATCTCGGAAATGCGGCTCATCAAGGATGAGGTGGAAATTAATATCATGCGTCAAGCCGCTGATATTTCAGCGGCAGCGCATGTTCGAGCCATGCGTTTTTGCGCTGCCCGCTTTCGTGGGGGCGCGGCGGCGTTACCTGAATATGAAATTGAAGCCGAACTGCTGCATGAATTTCGACGTACCGGGTCTCAGGGGCCGGCTTACCCCAGCATTGTGGCCGCAGGCGCCAATGCCTGTATTTTACATTACAGCGCAGGAAAAGCCGCCTTGAGGCCAGGAGAGTTATGCTTGATTGACGCCGGTTGTGAATGGGAGGGCTATGCCAGCGACATCACGCGCACCTTTCCGGCCACCGGGAAGTTTTCAGGGCCTCAACGGGTACTCTATGAGATCGTGTTGGCTGCACAAAAAGCCGCCCAAGAAGCCACGCGCCCGGGTGCCCGTCAGCGCGATGCTCATCATGCTGCGCTTCGTATACTTTCTCAAGGCCTTTTGGATGTCGGTCTGCTCAAGCCATCTTTGGTGGGTGATGTTGACGCGGTCATTGAAACGGCTGCTTATCGCCCGTTTTATATGCACGGCACGGGGCATTGGTTGGGCCGTGATGTTCATGATGTGGGTGATTATCTGTCCACCAATGAACCTGCCCTGGAACAACTGGATGGTTTTGGCGCAAAGGTGGTCAAAAAACCCTCACGAATCTTACAAGTCGGCATGGTCGTCACCTTGGAGCCTGGTCTTTATGTCCGCCCCTCACCCGAGGTGGCAGAAGAATTCTGGAATATCGGTATTCGTATCGAAGATGATGCCCTGCTCACGCCCACGGGCTGTGAGTTGATCAGCCGTGGTGTGCCTGTCAAGCCTGATGACATTGAGGCCCTGATGGGGGCTTGAAAATTTAGGAAATCTCTGCAACACCATCCAAAAAACCAAGGCAGCAGACTTTGCCTGGGACACAATCCGATCCCTGCTATTTGGGCTTTTCAAGCACTGCTTAGATTCAAGGCCAGTCACTTCTGAATTTGCAATACTTGTCAGCCTATGCAAAACATTGTCATTGTCATACTGCCCTTTTTTGTGCTGGTTCTGTGTGGATTTTTAGCCGCGCAACAAAAAATATTGCCAGAAGCAGCCATTCCGGGCATGAATATTTTTGTTCTGTACTTTGCCCTGCCTTGCTTATTGTTTCGTTTTGGTACCAGCAAACCTTTTACAGAATGGGTGGATCCAATTTTGATTGGTATCTATACCTTGTGCGCTTTGCTGATTATGGTCCTCACAATCGCCATGACTCTGCGACTAAGAAGTGGTGGAGACGGGGTTGACCTCAAAAATGCGGCCTTTGGGGCTTTGGTGGCCTCATTTCCCAATACCGGCTTTATGGGGGTTCCGCTTTTGGTGGCGCTTTTGGGCAAAGATGCAGCAGGGCCTGTTGTATGTACGATTTTAGTTGATCTCGTTTTTACCAGTACCTTGTGCATTGGCCTGGCTCAATACCAGCGTCGTCGAAGCCAATATACACAAGAACCCTGGCGCGAAGTGGTTTGGCGTACCGTCAAGGGTCCTCTGGTCAATCCTTTGCCTTGGGCAATTCTTTTGGGCACCACCAGTACAGCCCTTGATATGAGTCTCCCAATTCCTCTGGCCCAAGTGGTTAAAATGCTTGGTGAAGCAGCTTCACCGGTGGCTCTTTTTACTATTGGGGCCGTTCTTTGGCGTTCTGGGCAACATGCTTACACCCGTACACCTGTGACACAGTTTCTTCCGGTGGCCTTGATCAAGCTGTTGATTCACCCCGCCTTGGTGTGGGGTGTTGGTGCTGTAGTAGCGACACTGGGTGCTTCGGTGTCCCCCTTTGGCCTGACGGTTTTGGTTCTGGCAGCTGCATTGCCCAGCGCCACGAATGTCTCTCTTCTGGCTGAACGCTATGGCGCCAACAATGGCCGAATCGCTCGTATTGTCATGGCCAGCACAGTCTTGGCCTTTGCCACATTCACCTTGCTGGCTTGGGCCCTGGGGGTTTCAGTCAAAATTTCTGCATAAGCTTGCTGTGAGCCTTTTCAAGGCACCCACTCCATATTTCAAACATATCCAAATTGCGTTATCTTTTTTGAAACAAAGCACCATGAAACAATATCAGTGCCTCATTTGTGGTTTTATTTACGATGAAGCCATCGGCATCCCTGACGATGGAATCCCAGCCGGCACGCGATGGGAAGATGTGCCCCCCCAATGGGAATGCCCCGAGTGTGGGGTGACAAAGTCTGATTTTGAGATGGTGGTCTTTTAATGAGATTTTTTGTGCTGATCATCGGCAATCACTTGGTGTGATGGAGGGCAGCCCTTGAGCTTGTGGCTTCGACCGCCAAATGCCCCCGGGTTTTATTCACCAAGATGCAGCAGGTCTCAAGCTTTCATGATCTGTTTGATTATATGTCTCAATTTTTAGAAATTCACCCCCAAAATCCCCAGGCTCGTTTGCTCAAAGTGGTAGTCAAAATTCTGAATGCTGGTGGGATTGTGGCCGTTCCGACAGATTCAAGCTATGCTTTTGTTTGTCATTTAGACGATAAATCAGCCGCTGAAAAGCTGCGTCAATTGCGAAGCTTGCATCACAAACACCCCCTGACGCTTTTGTGTCGTGATCTCAGCGATTTGGCCCATTACGCTCTGGTAGACAATCGCCAATACCGCTTATTGAAACTCGGTACACCAGGGCCTTATACTTTTGTCCTGGAGGCCACCAAAGAAGTCCCACGGCGGCTATCGAGCCCCTCCAGGCGCACCATCGGCTTGAGAGTTCCCGATCATCCAGTCACGCAGGGTCTGCTTGAGCATTTTGGGCAACCCTTATTAGGAACAAGCTTAATTCCAGCTGAAGCCTCTGAGCCTTTGAATGATGCTCACGAAATTCGTGCTCGTTATGAACATCAAATTGCTGCCATCCTGAATGCCGGCCCCACGCCGATGCAAGCCACCACGGTGATTGACCTTTCTTCTG
>JBEIRS010000316.1:0-1783 GCA_040375795.1 Methylibium sp. | reverse complement strand
TGGCAAACATGAGTTCTTGCTTGCGCAGACGAGTGACATTTTCAATCTCGAGCGCTTCGCCCATGACGATGAGCTCTGAGACATGAAGGGCTTTCAGTTCGGAAAGATGCATGGGTACATACCCTGGTGAGAAAGGAGGGCCAATGATGAACCCCAAAGGCCAAAAGCTCTGGCAGAGCAGGCTTTGAGGCAATGGGCTTTTAAAAACAGCGTTGGCGCAGCCTGAAAATTGAAGGAAAAAGGCATGGGAAGAATATCAAGCCGAGCAAAGCCAAAATGAAAGGCGAAACTCAGAGGGCAAGAACATTGGCTTGATGTTGAGGGGATCCGGGGGGCTGACGGAGTGCTTGCAAGGTTGTGTCAACCTTTGTCAATACGACCACCAGGATAAAAGAAGACACCTTTTGGCTGCTTGGTAAAGCAAATTCAAGATGCAAATTTAAGATGTTGATAAAAAAATTTTGCAGATTTTTTTTGGAAAAATCAAGCCAAAATAAGGAGTGTGGGGCTTGATTTGGCAAATATACAACACAAGTATCCTGTCGGAATTGGGAGTTTTGGGCTGCAAATCAGCTTCCAGTCGCTATTATTCACCATCTTTGGGGCCATCGGGCCGCTATAAGGCTGCAAACCCAGCAAAAAATGGCTTTACTGGAACTGATTGTTGCTTTTAACACTCCAAGCCTGACAGCTTACTCGGCCAAATGACCCTTGATGAAAGATTCAAGATCTGATTTTGATTTATTGCCAACCACGGTACCAGCCAGTTGGCCGTTTTTGAAAATCATCAGGGTAGGAATGGCGCGAATACCGAATTGACTGGGTGTGTTGCGGTTTTTTTCAATATCAATTTTGGTAATTTGGAGGCGACCAACATAATCTTTGGCCACTTCTTCCAGAATGACCCCAATAGATCGGCAAGGGCCACACCACTCAGCCCAGAAGTCAACCAGAACCGGTTTGTCAGATTGAAGAACGGATGTTTCGAAGGTGGCGTCGGTGGTGGCAGTGATGAGTGGGCTACTCATGATGTTCCTTGGGTGGGTGGCCAAAGTGGGAGAATTGCAAATACCACAAGGTCAGATGTGTCAAAACAAGGATGATTTGTGTGAGATTTTTCTTGAAAACTTGTGTGATCACTGGGAAAAAAGCACACAAACAGCCAGTCAGTGGTGGTTTTTTAGGGCTTAAGATGTTGAAAAGCCTTGAGCTTGAACGAAAAAGCGGATTTATTTTTACATAAAATGAGTTTTTTTGAAAGTATTTCACTTAAACACGAGGGCTGTTTGATCAAACACCCTTCAAACATGCTTTTGATCGCCCTCATGCGCCCACATCAGCAGGCAAGAACCCTTAAATCTGACAGCCTCCTAGACTTTGAAAGTTGAGACGGCCACCACCAATTGATGGGCTTGTTGTTTCAGGCTGGCAGCTGCGGCGGCACCTTCTTCGACCAGGGCAGCATTTTGCTGAGTTGACTGGTCAATCGAATGAACGGCTGAGCCCACTTGGGCGACGCTTGCGCTTTGAGATGCGCTGGCCCCGGAAATATCCTGAATTAACTTATCCACACTTTGAATCGAGTCAACCACTCGAGACATGGTTTGCCCGGCTTGATCAACCAAAGCAGAGCCTTTTTCGACCCGTTCCATGCTGGCGGCAATCAGGCCTTTGATTTCTCGGGCTGCTTCTGCCGAGCGGGTCGCAAGGCTGCGCACTTCGCTGGCAACCACCGCAAAACCACGACCATGGTCTCCAGCGCGGGCGGCTTCTACGGCGGCAT
>JBEIRS010000193.1:0-3512 GCA_040375795.1 Methylibium sp. | reverse complement strand
TGACCTGCTTTTTTTTGGCAGCTTGAATGAACGTCGCAAGGCATTTATTCACAAGGTAGAAGCTTGTGGAATACAGGTCACGATGTTTGATCGACCGCTTTATGGCCCCGAACGAGACGCCTACATTCGACAGGCCAAGGCTGTGCTCAACGGGCATTTTTATACAAGCAATCGATTTGAACAAATTCGGGCCAGTCATTGCCTCTCACTTGGAACCCCAGTCATCTCGGAGACCTCTGAACAGCAACCTGCAGGTTTTGATCAAGCCATATTCTGGCTTGATGAATCTGGATTCGCCGACTTCTTTCAAACCTTTTTCAAATCAAAGGATTTTTATACACAGGCACGTGAAAAAATTCAAACTTTTAGAATCATCGACCCTATTGAAAGTTATGCAGATTTGGTTGGCTTTGCTTCAGGCTTTGTGCAAGCTCGTCTCCAAAATAATGAACCAGAACCCTGGCGGCCTGAGAAGATCAATTTGGGCTCAGGAAAAGACTATCGTATGGGTTGGCTCAATATTGATCTCCTTGATAAAGCCGAACCTGACCTGCTTCTGGATCTTGGCCAGCCGGTAGATTGGCCAGTTCAATCCTTGACTCGCTTTGGCACCCCCCTTCAACTGGAGAAGGGCTCTGTAGAAACCATTGATGCCAATAATGTTTTGGAACATGTGCCTAACCTGGTGATGCTCATGAGCAATGCGCTGGCTCTGCTCAAAGAAGGTGGCACATTTGACATTGAAGTCCCCTATGAAAAATCACTCACGGCTTGGCAAGACCCGACACATTTAAGAGCTCTGAACGAAAACTCATGGATTTATTACATCGACTGGTTTTGGTACCTTGGTTGGTTTGAGCATCGCTTTGACATGGTCAGTTTGATTTGGCTGGATTGGCAACTTCAGCCCTGCATCAAAGAAAATGCTGCTTTTATGAAAGTGCTGCTGCGCAAGGTCATCACCTCAGACCGAGAACGCAACCTGGCACGGGCCATGCAAGCTAATTTTGGGGGGCTGGATGATGATTACCCCCCTGAGCATGATATTTTGTTTACTTTTGAGGATGACGGTGGATCTCAAAAAGCTCCTTTTTCAGAAAATAATCTTCATTAAAATCAATAACGTACGGGGCTCATTTCACTGACATCAATGGTTTTTTGATGCCCCCGACAAACGTGACGCAGCACCTTAGCTCAGAACAAATCCTCGTGCATCGACATTAAATGGGTAGCCCCGCTGCGGGCTGATTGAATCAAGCCGGCTGTTTCTGGCAGAAGCTTTGCAAAATAAAACCGGGCGGTAAGGAGCTTGGCACGATAAAAAGGGCTTTCGGTTTCGGTCTTTTGAAGGGCAAGACAAGCCATTTGAGCCCACACATAGGCCAGCACCAGATGCCCTAAAACTCGAAGATAATCTGCAGCAGCAGCGCCCACCTCTTCAGGGTTCTGAAGTGATTTCATCGCAATTTCAGTGGTCAGCTGAGTGACCTTGTTTGTCAATTCTGACAGAGGATTGATAAATTCCTGCATGGATTCATTGACTCCCTCCTTCTCGATGAACTGCTCAAGATGACGCGCAAATTTTTTAAGCTTGGCGCCGCCATCCGCCAAGACTTTACGCCCCAATAAATCAAGGCCTTGAATGGTGTTGGTTCCTTCGTAAATCATGTTGATACGGGAATCACGCAGCAATTGCTCCATGCCCCATTCAGCAATATAGCCATGCCCACCAAAGACTTGAAGGCAAAGAGAAGTGGCCAACCAACCGTTGTCCGTCAGGAAAGCCTTCACAATGGGGGTCAGTAAAGCCACTTCGTCTGCCGCGTCGCGACGCACTTGTTCATCGGGGTGGCTGATCTCTTTGTCTATTTGCAAGGCCGTATAAATCGCCAGCGCACGCCCTCCTTCGGCATAGGCACGAGCCGTGAGCAGCATTTTTCGGACATCCGGGTGGTAAATGATAGGGTCGGCAGCTTTGTCGGGGGCCTTGGGCCCTGAAAGAGATCGCATTTGGAGGCGATCCTTGGCATAAGCTGCGGCATTTTGATAAGCAATCTCAGTCAGCCCCAAAGACTGGATACCCACACCCAAACGCGCGCTGTTCATCATCACGAACATTGACGACAAGCCCTTGTGGGGAGCGCCCACCAAGCTGCCTTGAGCACCATCTAGGATCATTTGGCACGTAGAATTACCATGAATTCCCATTTTATGTTCAAGGGCGCCACAATAAATAGAATTGGGTTGCCCCACAGTGCCGTCTGCCTGAACCAGGAATTTGGGCACCAAAAACAATGAAATCCCCTTCGAGCCAGGCGGGGCATCAGGCAGCCTGGCCAGCACCAAATGAATGATATTTTGGGCTAAATCATGTTCGCCCGCTGAAATAAAAATTTTTTGTCCTGTCAGGCGGTAGCTGCCATCAGGCTGGGGCTCAGCTTGAGTGCGAAGCAGGCCAAGGTCTGTTCCACAGTGAGGTTCAGTCAGGCACATGGTGCCCGTCCATTCACCAGAAACCAGCTTTGGCAAATACAAAGCCTTTTGTGCCTCGGTTCCGTGGGCCAGTAAGCATTCATAGGCCCCATGCGACAAACCAGGATACATGGTCCAGGCTTGGTTGGCGCTATTGAGAAATTCGTAAAAAATTTGGTTCAAGGTGACAGGTAAACCCTGCCCGCCAAAAACAGGCTCACAACTCAGTGCCGGCCAGCCTGCGTTGACATATTCGGCATAAGCTTCTTGGAAGCCTTTGGGAGTGGTGACCTTGTGGGTGTGTGGATCAAGGTGACAACCCTGAGTGTCACCAACCCGGTTCAAGGGCAAAACCACCTTGGTGGCAAACTTGCCGCCCTCCTCCAAAATAAGATTGAGAGTTTCAGCGTCAAGGTCGGCATACCGCGGCATTTGGCGCCACTCACGGAGGGCGTCGCACAGTTCATAGAGGACAAAGTAAACATCACGAAGCGGAGGAGTGTATTGAAGCATAACCAACACCAGCTGTGAATTGACTGCTTGAACCCTGCTTGGCAAGAGCCTGCATGGCGGGCAGACTCAACAACGCCTGCCTCAGTTTACTTGCCGGATGCTTTTTCTGGGAGCTTTTCCGAGGGCTTTTTGTCAAAAGTGAAAACAAAGTCTGTTTTTGTTTTGGCACGAACCTCATCCCGGAATCGGTTCATGCGCTGCTGGCCAAGGCGGGCCTCCAGCTGAGGGCGAACGGCATCCATGGGGGGAAACTGGGTTTCACGGATATCTTCGAGCTTGATAATGTGAAACCCAAACTGTGATTTGATTGGAGAGGGTGTCATTTCACCTTTTTTGAGCCGGGTGAGCGCGGCAGAAAATTCAGGGACATAGCTTGCAGGGTCAGCAAAATCGAGGTCACCCCCTTTGTCTTTGCTGCCAGGATCTTTCGAGAATTTTTTGGCCAGATCTTCAAATTTGGCCCCACCCCTGATTTGTTTGATCAAATCTTTGGCCTCATCTTCCTTTTCAAGCAGAATATGACGGGC
>JBEIRS010000307.1:0-1867 GCA_040375795.1 Methylibium sp. | reverse complement strand
TGGCCATCCGTCAGGGCAGCACCGATTAAAAAATCACCCTCGTCAAGATCAACGGCGATGATGCCCGCCTTGCGTGGGTGCTTGAATTCACTGAGTGGAGTTTTTTTGACCACACCTTGTGCCGTGGCCATGAAGACAAAATGATCTTCCGGGAAGGAATGAAACCCGCCGGTCAGAGGGAGGACCACCTTGACTTTTTCGCCCGCTTGCAAAGGGAACATATTGACAATCGGCTTGCCGCGTGAATTACGGGAGCCTTGTGGAACCTCCCAGACCTTCAGCCAGTACACCCGGCCCCGGTTGGTGAAACACAAAATATAGTCGTGAGTGTTAGCGATAAAAAGTTGATCAATCCAGTCGTCTTCCTTGGTTTGCGTGGCTTGTTTTCCACGGCCCCCACGTTTTTGCGCCCGATATTCATGAAGAGCCTGGCTTTTGAAATAGCCCGTATGACTCAAGGTGACCACCATGTCGGTGGGAGCGATCAGATCTTCGGTGCAGAGATCTTGAGCATTGTGTTCAATCAGGCTGCGGCGCAGACCGAGCTGAGTTTGGCCAAACTCCAACTTGATCGCAGTGAGCTCATCAGAAATGATTTGAGTGACTCTGGATGGGGTAGCCAGAATATCAAGCAGGTCTGAAATTTGGCTCATGACCTGTTTATATTCAGCAAGAATTTTATCTTGCTCGAGACCCGTGAGGCGCTGTAGACGCATTTGCAGAATTTCAGAGGCCTGGTCATCGCTGAGCCTGTAGAGGCCATCGGCTTGCAAACCATAATTTTTTGGCAGGCCTTCGGGACGAAAGGCTTCACGCCCACCTCGAGTTTCAAGCTCTGCGCGGGCGAGCATCCCCCTGACCATGGAAGAGTCCCAGCTTTTTGACATCAAAGCTTGCTTGGCCACGGGTGGGGTGGGTGAGGTTTTGATGGTTGCAATGAATTCGTCAATGTTGGCAAGTGCCACCGCCAAGCCCTCCAGCACGTGCCCTCGTTCTCGAGCCTTGCGAAGCTCGAAGACAGTGCGCCGTGTGACGACTTCACGGCGATGCTCGAGGAAAATGGCCAGCAGATCTTTGAGGTTGCAAAGTTTAGGTTGGTTGTCAACCAGGGCCACCATATTGATGCCGAAAGTATCTTGAAGTTGGGTTTGTTTGTAGAGGTTGTTGAGTACCACTTCAGGGGTTTCACCGCGTTTAAGCTCGATCACAACACGCATACCAGATTGATCGGATTCATCCTGAATATGGCTGATTCCCTCGATTTTTTTCTCGTGAACAAGCTCAGCCATGCGTTCAAGCAGAGATTTCTTGTTGACCTGGTAAGGAATTTCATCAATGATGATTGATTGGCGTTGCCCGCGATCCAAGTCTTCAAAGTGGCATTTGGCACGCATGATCACTTTACCACGACCAGTTCGGTAGCCTTCTCGAACCCCACTCAAACCATAAATAATACCGGCGGTAGGAAAATCAGGGGCAGGAATGATGTCGATGAGTTCATCGACTGAAGTCCCTGGATTTTTTAATAAATGATGACAAGCGTCGATCACCTCATTCAAGTTGTGCGGTGGAATGTTGGTGGCCATGCCAACGGCAATCCCGGCCGAACCATTGACCAGAAGATTCGGCAGGCGTGCAGGCAAAACTAAAGGTTCTTTTTCGCTACCATCATAGTTGGGCCCGAAATCGACGGTTTCCTTGTCAAGATCAGACAGCATGTCATGAGCGATTTTGGCCAGGCGAATTTCAGTGTAGCGCATGGCTGCGGCGTTGTCGCCATCTACAGAGCCAAAATTACCTTGGCCATCCACGAGCATATGCCTAAGAGAGAAATTTTGCGCCATTCGTACGATGGTATCGTAGACCG
>JBEIRS010000318.1:0-1753 GCA_040375795.1 Methylibium sp. | reverse complement strand
GTTCCTGGGTGCCCCCCAACTGCCGAAGCTCTTCTTTACGGCATCTTGCAATTGCAATCCAAAATTCGCAGAGAAAACACCATTGCTCGCTAAGCAGCTCACTACTCTATTATGAGCAAACTTCAGACCCTACAGGCTGCGCTAAACACTCATTTGGGCTCCAAAATTCAGCATTTTCTCGTTGATCGCGGTGAAATTACCATCGTGGTATCTTCAGCGGATTATCTCGACAGTGCTTATATTTTGCGAGATCACCCAGAATTGCGATTTGAACAACTCATTGATCTCTGCGGCTTAGATTATTCCACCTACAAAGATCAACCTTGGGAAGGCCCACGTTTTTGTGTCGTCTCTCATCTTCTTTCAGTCGGTCATAATTGGCGTTTGCGTTTGAAAGTGTTTTGCCCCAATGATGATCTTCCAGTCTTGGTTTCCATTCACAAAGTTTGGGCGGCTGCCAACTGGTTTGAGCGTGAAGCTTTTGATTTGTACGGTATTATTTTTGATGGCCATCATGATTTACGTCGTATCTTGACTGATTATGGTTTTATCGGCCATCCTTTTCGGAAAGACTTCCCTCTTTCTGGGCATGTCGAAATGCGTTATGACCCAGAACAAAAGCGCGTTATTTATCAGCCGGTGACCATTGAGTCGCGCGAAATCACTCCTCGCATCATTCGCGAAGAAAAATACGGCGGCCTGCACTGATTGTGCTCACCATCATCTGCTTGAACTTTCATGGCTGATATCAAGAATTACACCCTCAATTTTGGGCCCCAGCATCCGGCGGCTCATGGCGTTTTGCGCCTTGTACTTGAGCTTGATGGCGAGGTCATTCAGCGTGCTGATCCGCACATCGGTTTGCTTCATCGTGCCACAGAAAAGCTTGCTGAAAACAAAACTTTTATTCAGTCATTGCCCTACATGGATCGTCTCGATTATGTTTCCATGATGTGCAATGAGCATGCTTACTGTTTGGCTATCGAAAAGCTCTTGGGTCTTGATGTCCCTGAGAGGGCTCAATACATCCGAGTCATGTTCAGTGAAATTACCCGATTGCTGAACCATCTCTTATGGCTTGGTTGTCACGCCCTAGACTGCGGCGCAATGAACGTATTTATTTATTGTTTCCGTGAGCGTGAAGACCTCTTTGATATGTATGAAGCTGTTTCAGGTGCTCGCATGCATGCAGCCTATTTTCGGCCTGGCGGCGTTTATCGTGATCTACCTGACAGCATGCCGCAGTACAAAGCCTCGAAAATTCGTAATGCCAAAGCTTTGGCTCAAATGAATGAAAACCGCCAAGGTTCCTTGCTTGATTTCATTGAAAATTTCACGCAGCGTTTTCCCCGCTACGTCGACGAGTATGAAACCCTCCTGACAGACAATCGAATCTGGAAACAGCGCACTGTTGGAATTGGTGTGGTTCGGCCCGAGCGCGCCTTAAATCTGGGATTCTCTGGTCCCATGCTGCGTGGCTCTGGAATTGCCTGGGATCTCCGCAAAAATCAGCCCTATGACGTCTATGCCAAGATGGATTTTGATATCCCTGTGGGGGTTCATGGTGATACCTATGATCGCTATTTGGTGCGCATGGAAGAAATGCGCCAGTCAAATCGTATCATTCAGCAATGTATCGCCTGGTTGCGCGCCAATCCCGGTTCGGTGATCACTGACAATCATAAAGTGGCTCCCCCTTCTCGGCTTCAGATGAAATCGGGGATGGAAGAATTAATTCATCATTTCAAACTTT
>JBEIRS010000188.1:0-3542 GCA_040375795.1 Methylibium sp. | reverse complement strand
TGATGACTTGGGCTTGATATTTTATAAATTGCATCATTTTGAATTTTGATTGATTCATGTCAGCTTATGCACTCAGGCAGCCAGAGGCAGGGTGTCTGTTCGATCCTGAGATTCGCGATAATCTTTCCAACGGCGTTGATGGCCAAGTCGTTTGCGGTAAACCATGCAACATACTGGGCAATCCATGGGGTTGATTCGTTCAGAATCTGAAATATGGACTGAATCGCAATCTGTGCAATGAGTTAAATGAATGCTACCCCCTGAAAAAATAGGAATCACCACTTCTTTGAGCAGCCTTGAAAGGTTCAAAAGCCCCTCTGGGTCATGATGCCTGGCCTGAAAATCAAAAGCTTCGACGAGCGCATTCAGGGGGTGCAACCCCATACGGATTAACGTACGTTGTTTGAGCAGCACTGCCGTAGCCAGCAGCCTTCGCGTAGCATTGCCCCAAATAGATTGGGCCTCTCGGCTCCCTTTGGGTTGAGGAAAGAGATCCGACTGTAAACGCTCAATTTGCAGGGCTCTCAGTCCACGATCTGCCATCCAGCGTTCAACATCAATGGGTTTGACACGATAGGCCAATAATTTAATCACCAATTGGCTGTCATCTGGTTTGAGCAAAAAAACCGGAACCTTGCCCGTGCGTTTAGGGTTTGACACCGAAGGAAAAAAAACCTGACGAGAATCCCAGGCCCCGGACTGGATTTCTTGATCCAGAATCGAAAATTCGAATGCACTGCAAGACGTGGCCGCAACCAGGCTGCGAAGTTGAGCTTCTGCAGGCTGGCCATTGCAGGTGATGAAAAACCGATCAAGCATGGCGTCCGTGATTCGAGTTTCAATCAGGGGCCGCCCTGGATTGCCAGCACCATCAAGGAGAGCCATGCAAGCTGCTCCCTGAACTTCCTTGACGAGCGTGGAACTGCTGACCCCACATACCAAAGCAGCCTGAACCGGGTCATTTGCATAGCGAACCAGCATACCGATTACCATGCGATTGAGTCGAGTCACCACGGTACGATACGTCTCAAGTTCTGCCGAAAACATCGGTAATTTAAAAGAAGTCATGCGTTGCAAATCACTGGACGTGACCGACAATCGCCACAAAGGTGCTGGAGTGGTGGCTAAATCAAGCAAAGGATCGGACTGAGCTTGTGTTTGACCTTGTGCCTCCAGGTCGCGAATTCGTCGCGCAACAGACAGTGGAATTTCAAACAGATCAGCACAATGCTGAACATTGATTCGAGCAACCTCAGCGATGCTGGCAATCAATTCTTCATTGACTAATTTTTGATCCATCAAGATGGTGGTGTGAGTGTGGTACGGCATGTTGATACTCCTTGAATGCGACCTCAGCGGGGCCGCTGTAGTGCAAAAATTTTGGATGTGCCTGCCCAATATGAGCACATGTTTCACAAATCAAAATTTGTTGCGTTTAGCAACTTTAACGCAACATGTGCTAATTTGGCAACTATTTTCAATAAAAAATAAAATAACATTCCGAAACTAGACACTAAAATAAATCATTTGTAGGAAAATTTGAGTTCAGATCATGCCGAACTTCTCTGACCACGACGCGCTTTTATATTCAGACACTGATCTTGACGACAGTGATGATCACGTTTCCTTACGAGTCAGGAACCTTTTAACCAAACGAGGGATTCCTATTCACAAACAGGGGTCGGAACTCAGTCAGTTTCTTGGGGTGGCACGCAGCACCATTCATCGAAAGTTCAAAAATGGCGGCTGGTCTGCCGCTGAGCTCCGTGCCGTGGCTGAATACTGGCGTGGTGATCTTGATGAGCTTTTGGGAACCCATGAGATTGAATCCGGGCTTGGCGGTATTTCAGGCGAAATTTCTGCAAAAATATTAATCAAAGGGCTTCCCGCCCAAGCCCTTCTTGTTCTCGGCCCCCCCCTAGATCCTGAGGATCTTTGCGACTTGGTGGCCGTGCATCCTGCGGGGTACTGGGAAGTCTATACTGGTGGCATGGAACCCACGGATACCCCTCGCTACAGTATTCGAAAGCTCACATTTTCTGCGTCTCCGTATATTCGAATTGCACTTCTCGAAGATGACAAACTTGCAGCGGATGCGCTGGCCGAAGAATTAAACCAGTTAGGCGGTGTGTCGGTCTCTAAGTTTTACCAGGCCCATGATTTAGTCGCTGCCTTGCATCAGCGTCGTTTTGATGCCTATGTGATTGATTGGTTGCTGGGGGGCGGTGAAACTGCAGAAGCCACTATTGTGGCCATCCGAAATTTACAAAAGAAAGCCCCGATCATCGTCACCACGGGGGCACTTGCTCTTCAAGCGGATACCGAGCAGCATTTGCTGCCTTTTTGTGAACAACATCAGGCTGGAATCATCGAAAAAAAGTTCCGGGCAGCAGTTTTACTTTCTCAGCTTCGCCGAGATTTGGCCGTAGCTGCTCGCCCTTGATCTTCGTCCCCATCAAGGACAAGGGTTGGAGGTAAAAAATTTCTTTCTGTCATGTAGCTTGGTGATTTGGGGAATTGCCTTTTATCGTCAGAGCAATAAAAAAAAACGGGTTACGAGAACCCGTTTAAAGGCACCCAAGGTGCCGAGAGGAGCCAAGCAATAGACGCTCACGCGTCATGCTTATTTTCGGCAAGGCAGCAAAAAATTAAAGCAGCTTATACAAAGCTGCCTGGATAAGTGTGAACGTGTTCTCGCAAAATTTTTATCTGCAACATCAAAGCCTTCGTCATTGCAGGGCGCATTTTGAGCAGGCCCATTGATCGGGCTGACATCCAGGCCATCTTTTTGGTGCGATCACAAATTTAATTGGGTGGCAGGAAGATGCGCTGGGGGAAGGCCCTGGAGATAGCGACCCCACATGCGCAGCCATAATGCTTCAAAATCACGCGCAAAACGAGAACCATCAAATAAAAAGCTTTGGGTTTGTTGTTCACCCAGATGAGCCCTGAGCTGTTGTCGGGCAGAATTGTTCTGCAACAGTTCGAGAATTTTACCTTCATAACTTATCACATCTGCGGCTACACACTCAGGCAGAGCCACCGCTTCCAATAAACTGGCGCCAACCCGCTGTGCAAAGGTGGGCCCAATCCATGTCACAACTGGAACCCCCACCCACAAGGCTTCACTGGCCGTGGTATGTGCATGACAAGGCCAAGTATCTAAAAATAAATCTGCGCAGGTCAACCGATTCAAATGATCCTGCAGGGGAAGAAGTGGCGCAAAAAATAAACGATCTGCCCCAATGCCCCTGATTTTTGCTTCTTCAGTCAGTCTTGGCTGAATGCTGGGGTTCCAGTTCAAAAGCCATAAAAGAGCGCGTGGTTCAGCATGCAATAAGCGGCACCATACATCAAACACTTCCGAGGAAATTTTATAGGGCTGATGAAACGCGCATAAAACCAAGGCCTCTTGTGGCAAACCCCAGGCTTTTCGATTTGTCTGTACAGGCTTGGGGCGTTTTGAGTCATTGGGCTGGTAGCAATAAGGCATCTGGGCAATCATTTCGCTAAAATGATGGGAATGCTCCAGCGGAGTCACG
>JBEIRS010000197.1:0-3424 GCA_040375795.1 Methylibium sp. | reverse complement strand
TCGGGAAACCAGTGCGGGACAGAGGCCACAGACGGGTGCCCGAACCACCGCAAAGAATGACGGGAGTGACGTTAATCATGCTTTTTGAGTTCCTTGTTCACCTGGCTTCTCAACTTCGGACTTCAGCACTTCAATTTCTGCCTTCAGCCCATCGTACTCTTCGATCTTGCGTTTGAGGAACCGGCTAGTAAGCGCCACCTTTTCTGCAATTCCGGTGGAAGTGAGCACATAAAACGAAAACGCCCAACCGAGAACGGTCAGGCGTTTGGTACTGGTGGCCAAGGGCGGAATCGAACCACCGACACACGGATTTTCAGTCCGCTGCTCTACCAACTGAGCTACTTGGCCTAAACTGCAATTATATCACAATCAAAAAAATGGCGGGCTTGGCGGGTGTACAGCCCGCCATTCATACCGTGCGCTTGTTGCGCGACAAGTCAACGCCAAGTTGTTTGAGTTTGCGGTAAAGATGGGTTCTTTCCAGACCGGTTTTTTCGGCGACGCGGGTCATGCTGCCGTTTTCCTGGGCCAAATGAAACTCAAAGTAGCTTTTCTCAAAGACGTCTCGAGCCTCACGCAAAGGGCGGTCAAGATCAAAACTTTGGGCCGATTGAGGGACGTTTGGTGCCGGCATCAAAGAAGACACTGCCGTGGGATGGGAAACTGCTTGCATAGAGGAAGAATAAGGCCCTGCCGCTTCCAGCCGGCCCATGGCCGGCCCCAACATTGAACGAGGTGCGGGCTTGATGAGGGCCATTTCTACCGCACGCAACAATTTTTGCAGCGTGATCGGTTTTTCAAGGAAGGCTGTCGCACCAAATTTGGTGGCTTCAACGGCAGTATCAATGGTACCGTGGCCACTCATCATGATCACAGGCATGGTGAGTAAACCAAACGAAGCCCACTCTTTCAGCAGCGTGACCCCATCAACGTCCGGCATCCAGATGTCAAGCAAGACAAGATCAGGCCGCTGCGTTTCCCGCAAAACGCGGGCTTGAGCAGCATTTTCTGCCAGTTCAACCGCGTGCCCCTCGTCAGCCAGAATGTCAGACAAGAGCGCTCGAATCCCCAATTCGTCATCAACGACAAGAATGTTAGCCATGGAAACTTATTAAGACTGCGGTTCAGAAGAATCGACAACAAGCCCAAATACATGGGATTGCAAAATTTTTGAAAATGATAGCGAAACTTGAGCCCCCTTGACGGATGTTGTTTGATCAATCGCTGATTTTGAACCCGTATTGTCCAAGTAGGAGCCATCCAGGTTCGCTATTCTGACGCGAGCACCATGTTCATCAGCAATTTTTTTCACCACCGCCAAACCCAAACCTGTGCCTTTGGTTTTGGTGGTCACATAGGGCTCGAAAGCGCGTTTGAGTACCTTATCAGGGAAACCGGGGCCGTTGTCAGAAATATCCAATCGTACCGCCCGTGGCTCACCCTGATCATTTCGGCTGGTTTCTGTACGAACACGCACCCACCCATCATTTTGACCTGCCACAGCATCCAGGGCATTTTGAACAAGATTGTGAATCACTTGACGCAGCTGGGTAGGGTCACCCTCAATGGCAGGGACATCATGGCCAAGCTCTGCACACAAACATCCCAATTCCTGGGCTTGACCATAAAGGCCCAAAACCTCTGTGACGAGGGCATTCAGGTCCAGGCGAACCATGCGGGCTGAGGGCAGGCGTGCGTAATCACGAAATTCATTGACCAGGGTTTTCATGGCCTGAACTTGGGTAACGATTGTTCCCACACATCGTATCAGCATGGATTGATCTGCCCCATCCAGCTTGGGTTCAAGCTTATGTTGTAGGCGCTCGGCAGACAATTGAATGGGGGTCAAAGGATTTTTGATTTCATGGGCCAAACGGCGCGCAACTTCTGCCCAAGCCTCACTTCGCTGTGCTGAAACCAAGGATGAAATATCATCAAAGACCATCAAACGAGCCCCTCTTGGTAACACAGCCCCTCTGACCAGCAAAGTTAAAGGTTCGCGCCCAAGCTCTGTGGCAGGTGGGGGTAATACAAAAGAATCCTGCCACTGCTCACGCTCTCCGGCCTCGGGTTTGGTGGCATGCAACTCAAAACGCTGCCATACCGACTGCGCGAAAGCCTCCAGGCCAGGGACATCTTCCAAACGATGGCCGGATGGGTCTGAAAAAGGCCAGGATAAAATTCGTCGGGCGCCCGGGTTGATAATTTCAATGTGGCCCTCTTGATCAAAAACCATGACCCCTGCGGTCAAGCTGTCCAAAATGGTCTGCAAATGTGTGCGAGCCCCCTCAACCTCAGCCACACTTTGCTGCGCCAGGGCTCGTGCATCGAACAGCTGCTGGGTCATGTCAGCAAATGAGCGGGTCAAACCGCCCAATTCATCTCGAGACGCGATCACGGGCTTGGCACTGAGGTCACCCATGGCCACTTGCCGCATGCCTTCAGCCAGCAACAAAAGGGGTTGGGCCCATTGCCTTGAGACGGTGACAGCAAATAACAAAGCCCCAAAAACAGCCAGAATCAAGGCCAGTGTCAAGGTGCCAATGTACATCTTGCGCAAGCCAACACGGGCCAGGGCACGCTGTTGGTATTCGCGATAGGCAGCCTGGACAGCCAGGGCGTTGCGGGCCAAGTCTGAGGGCAGTGGTTGTGCCATGTAAATAAAACGATCTTGGCGAGAGAGATCAATTTCCGTATTGGGAATATAAGCCAGTGCGTGAACGCTTGGAAGGAGCGGGCCGCCTGCCAAGGCCGCCTCATCTTCAAGGCCCTCCAGTTCACTGATGACATGGGCATTGCGTGCCTGGCGAATTCGGCTTGAAGAAACCCACTCGGGTGCAAGAGCCGCCGAAAAGCTCCCGGCCACAAGCAAGGGCTGACCATTGGGCCCCACAATCGCCAAATCCAGGACACCCAACTGTTCTCTCAGCCGCTCCAGAACCAAAGCCTGAAGAACTCCTCGGTTTTCGGCAATTTGATGGGCAGCACTGCGGGCTTTATCGGCCAATTGATTGACCTGGGTATCCAAGGTACTTTGAGCCAATGAGAGGCCAGCATCGAGTGCCCCTTCAACACGAACATCAAACCAGCTC
Organism: Methylibium sp.; assembly: GCA_040375795.1. Classification (GTDB taxonomy): domain Bacteria; phylum Pseudomonadota; class Gammaproteobacteria; order Burkholderiales; family Burkholderiaceae_C; genus CANHBY01. Next base: position 332 of record JBEIRS010000197.1, on the reverse strand, counting down.
TCAATGCTGCGCGACACAAATTGAAAACTCACGGTGTAAATCAGCACCCCCGGCAACACCCCCACCAAGGCAAAAAAAGCCGCCAGTTTTGTGAGCAATCGAGCCCCAAATTTACCTCTGGACACACGAAAATACAGGCGAACCGAAGCCACTCCAATCCCAAACAGCAATATCACCGCAACCGCTGCATTGACCCCAAACAGCCAGGTTAAATTCCTTTCATAAAAAGATCGGTTGTTTGTTGCTTCTTCCAATAAAAAGGCAAACACAAAGCCCGTTCCAGTGGCTGCGACCAAAAAGACCAACAATGTCCAGTGAGATGCTTGGCTCAT
>JBEIRS010000135.1:0-4473 GCA_040375795.1 Methylibium sp. | reverse complement strand
GTGGTGATGGCGGCAAATGTCCCCTGAAAAGCCACGAATACAAATTCGGGAATCACCACTCCCTTGCTGAAGGTGGCCGCGACACTGTCAGGGGTGATCCCATTCAAAAATAATTTGTCAAAGCCGCCAATAAAGGGGTTGCCCGCCGTGAAAGCCAGGGAATAACCATAAATGACCCACAACACTGAAATCAGGGCAAAAATAATAAACACCTGCATCAAAATGGACAGCATGTTCTTGCTTCGAACCATGCCACCATAAAACAGTGCGAGGCCCGGAATGGTCATCAAAATGACCAAAGTAGTTGAACTCATCATAAAAGCAGTGTCCCCTTTATGGGGGGTGGCTTGACTTGCTGTCGCTGCTAAAACAAGCGCTGACGTGGGGGCACTGGCCCCCGAAGCAGCTTCCGTCGCAACAGCCAAAGCAAGGGAAGCGGGCTCTGCTCCGACCCCGCGACCGATCAGGCCCATGGTAAGCGTCAAAAAGAACAAAAGAAAAAATTTTTTCATGAGTTCAGGGTTCCTTGAGAGGCTTACAAGGCATCCAGGCCAGTTTCGCCCGTACGGATGCGAATGACTTCTTCGAGGGAGGTGACAAAAATTTTGCCGTCCCCGATTTTCCCGGTGCGCGTGACCATCTGGATGGCATCAATCACTTGATCAACGATGGCATCATCAACGGCGGTCTCGATTTTTAGTTTGGGTAAAAAGTCAACGACGTACTCGGCCCCACGATAAAGCTCGGTATGCCCTTTTTGGCGCCCAAAACCTTTGACTTCAGTCACTGTGGCCCCTTGCACCCCAATGGCACTGAGAGCCTCACGCACTTCGTCGAGCTTAAAGGGCTTGATGATGGCGGTTACCATTTTCATGGTGGTTTCCCCTTTTGAAGATTATCAGAAGTTATATTTCAAAGAGAGCAATGCCATGGTTTTGCCCAAAAATTTAGAACTTTGGGCGGCTGAACCTGGGATATAAAAATTCTTGTTGGCATTGGTTCCTATCAAGCCTGCACTCAAAACAATTCCATTGAAGTCTTTGCTGGCACTGATGGCATAGTCGGTGTAGGAGGCGTTGAGGATGTTTTCAACTTTTTGGCGCCCAATGTGTGGCGTGATGATCACGCCTGCTCCTGCATCAAAATTGGCTGACAGATCAAAATACATGCTTCCCTTGCTGTTTTTCTGGAGGGAAAAATCATAATTTCCAAAAAGATTGGTCAAGGCATAAGAGAGCTTTCCCGTCACTGGACCGATAGTCAAGGCGCCATAAATTTCAGTGGTATTGGGGTTTTTATAGAGCGCATCAAAAGTTTGAGTTTTGGCGCTGGGGTATAGATACTGCAACAAGCCCACATCAAGGGTCGTTCCCTTGCTCAATTCTGTTTTGTAGCCGCCGTACAAATCAATCTCGACCTGAGCATCACCACCAGCATCTTTCACCCACTTGATACTCGACGCCCAAGCCCCCATATAAAAGCCCGCGGGCAGGCTGTAGTCCAGGCCGGCTGATAGGGCTGGCTTCAGCCGTGATTGAGAAATTCCCCGGTAGCGGTAATCGCTGCTGAGGGCGGCATTGAAGGTCAATGAACTGCTTTGTTGAGCCTGAGACAGTGCAGGGGTTGCCATACTCGCCACCACCCATACTGACAAAGCCATCGTGCGATATTTCATCAGGGTTCTCCTTGAATGAAGGCCGTATGCCAAGACATCGATTGATTTTTGTGCCATGCAGCATAATTTAACCACAGCCATTCTTTAGTCCCCTTGAATACACAAGGATTGACTAGAAAACAACGCTGGCCCCTGGGCACTGAGTTTGCTAACGGTACGTAAAAAATTTGACGCAAAGCCCACAGACATCATGCTGAGGCTTGGAACGGGTCTCAAAGATACGCAGCAGGGTCGAGGCGCCGCATCTCGGATTCGATCCAGGCTTCAACTTCTTGCATCAGTTCCGTGGCTTGACGCCCTTCTGAAGACAAAGGGGGGCCGATGGACACCTCAATGAGACCGGGGCGCAAAATAAAAGATTTTCGAGGCCAACATCGGGCCGAAGTGACTGCCACAGGCAAGACCGAGGCACCCGTACTGATGGCCAGGCGTGTGCCACCGGTTTTGTAGTGACCAGATTCACCGCGTGGCACACGTGTGCCTTCAGGAAACATAATGACCCAATGCCCGATCGCCATGAAGGCCTTGCCCTGATCTTCAACGCGGCTCCAGGCCTCGTTACGTTTGCTTCGATCAATATGAATCATGTCGAGGCGGCTCATGGCCCAGCCAAAAAAAGGAATTTGCAACAATTCGCGTTTGAACACAAAACTCAAAGGGCGGGGCATGATGACCGGAAAAGCGAAAGTTTCCCAGGTGCTTTGATGCTTGGGCAATAACACCACTCGGCCAAGGCTCTGTGCCTGATCAAGATTTTCTGTGCCATGCACATGGTAGCGCACGCCGCAAATCCAGCGTGCTGCGCCCACTGACAAGCTGAGCCATGCGATGCACCAACGATAAAGCCGATTTCCCCGGACAAAAATCGATAATAACAAGGCCAGGGTGGCCCAAGGAATGACGCTGATGGCGAGAAAAAGCAAAAACAGCCCCGATCGCAGGGGAGTCAAGAACATCAATTCAACCCTCCTGGGCTCGAATCAGGGGCCTCTAAGCCCCGGGATACAGGGTCTGTACGAATGATAAAATCGGCAAAATCAGGCAGGTTTTGATGCATCTTCACACGAGGAACTTGAGCTTTGATCGTTTCCAGGTGCCCAGGCCCCATGCGTTGGCACTCGCCAGTCAATACCAAATGCGGCTGGCAGCCAGCCGACTGAATGGCCAAAAGATCACGCAAAGACTCACCCACTGCGGGCACAGACTGCAAATCCAGGCTGAAACGTTGCCCAATATCATGGTAAAGGCCCGGCTTCGGTTTACGGCAGGCGCAGCCATCTTCATCAACATGAGGGCATAAAAACACCGCATCGATGCGCCCTCCCACCCTCGATAGCAATTGATTGATATGCCAATGAATGGCGTTGAATGAAGCCATATCAAAAAGCCCACGACCCAAACCCGCTTGGTTGGTGGCAATGACCGTGCTCCAGCCAGCGTGATTTAAGCGCGCAACTGCTTCAAGGGCGCCTGGCAAGGGCACCCAGTCTTGGGGTGATTTGATATAATCAGGGCGATGCTCATTGAGCGTGCCATCCCGGTCAAGGATGATGAGCTTGCCGGAAAGATCATTGCGCATGCCTTACACCGCCAATTGAGATAAATCAGCCACACAATTCATGGCCATTTGCAATTGAGACAATAAAGCCAGCCGGTTGTTGCGCAACGATAGGTCGTCTGCATTGACCATCACTGTATCAAAAAATGCGTCCACGGGTGAGCGCAGGGCTGCCAAGACTTTCAATGAAGCCGTGTAATCACCTGATTCAAACGCCAGCAAAGCCAGAGGTTGCACTTTTTGTAAAGCATCATAGAGCGATTGTTCGGCAGGTTCTTGAAGCACAGCCGGGTCAATCAAAGAGGGTGCTTTCGTGGCAGATTTTTTGAGAATATGACCCACCCGTTTGTTGGCTGCCGCCAAGGCTGGAGCTTCAGGCCATTGAAGAAAAGTCTGAATGGCATTCAACCGGGGCAGGGCTTGATCCAAAGGGGGTCTGAGAGCCATCACTGCGATCACTGAGCGGGGATCATGTTGATTGCTGAGCTGGTGCAAGTAGCGTTCATAGATGAAAGATTCGACTTGCTCAACCGTTTCGGGGGCAAGGGTGTTGGCAGTAAAAACAGAGGCAGTGATTTGCAAGAGTTCACGCAGCTTCAAACCCCAGCAGCCCTCGGTTTGCCGGGCGCCAGCGGCCTCAAAGCTGTGAATCAGTGTCAACGCATGACGGCGCAGGGCAAAGGGGTCTTTTTCACCGGTAGGTTTTAAGCCAATACCCCAGATACCGACCAAGGTTTCGGTTCTGTCAGCGATCAATAAAGACTGGGCGACCAAATCAGAAGCCTCTGAAAAAGTGCCACGTCGGTTGAGGTACTGGGTTTCAATAGCCACGGCCACGGCGTCTGCTTCGCCGTCATGACGGGCATAATAGCCCCCCATCACCCCTTGCAATTCAGGAAACTCACCGACCATCTCAGTGAGTAAATCAGCCTTGGCAAGCAAGGCGGCGCGCTCGGCCAAGATCACATCAGCGCCAATGCGCTGTGCGACCCAACGCGCGATCAAGCGCACTCGCTTGACCCTCGCGCCTTGCGAACCCAATTGCGCATGGTAAACCACTTTATCCAGGCCCGGAACCCGGTCAGCCAAGGTTTTCTTGCGATCTTGATCGAAGAAAAATTTTGCATCAGCCAAGCGAGGGCGCACCACACGCTCATTGCCCTCAATGATGCGGCTTGGGTCTTTGGGGCTGATATTGCTGACCACCAAAAATTGGTGGGTCAAGCGGCCTTGAGCGTCC